>JBQTHI010000047.1:0-62321 GCA_052390035.1 Actinomycetota bacterium
GTTCATGTCATCTTGTGTGTGTCGGAGGGCGCCTACCACCGCCGGTATCAGGAGGCCGACAAACTCGATCCCGACGGAAAAGAAATGGAGTGGCCCATTCCCTATTGGTGGATCGACGGAGGTGCGGCGATGATGCTCCTCCTCATGGCGGCGGTGAACGAAGGCCTGGCGGCCGGTTTCTTCGGCACCCACGCTTTGGAGGGATTACGAAGTCTGCTACAGATTCCCGAAGACCACACCCCGTTTGGCATCGTCACCATCGGCAGGTCGGCGCCCGACCGGCGGTCTGGTTCGCTGAAACGTGGTTGGAAACCGTCTGGCACGGTGATCCGCCGGGAATCCTGGTCAGGTTAAAGAGTTGTAACGCCGATAATCCAGGTAAGACTTTGGTTTTGAAGCATGAAGCACCGATCAGACCCAAGCCAAGACCTGCGGAGCCTGGCCGATCATCTCCGGGCCCGGACCCGTCCGGAGGCGGCGGCGCAGGCGGCCTCGGTCGCGGTCAAGAGCCGCGCCAAGCCTCCGATTCGGCCGCATCGGGTGATACTTGCCGCCGCCCTCGTGGTCGTCCTTTCCAATGTCGGGGTGGCGGCCCTCGCCAACTCGGCGGTTCCCGGGGACTTCTGGTATGGGCAAGATCGCGGGTACGAATGGCTGCTCGACCACTTTGTCCCATCCGATCATGCCGACGAGCGGCTCGCCGAGGCGAGGGTACTGGCCGAGCGGGGCGACTCGGAAGAAGCGTTGAGCCTGGTCGCCGAGGTGGTCGGCCAGTCGGTGGGCCAGTCGGCGGGCCAGTCGGTTTCGGTGGAAAGCGTGCGAGCGGCGGCGTCGCTGGCTGCCAACGCCCAGAGCTCGGCGGTTCAGATCGAGGTTTTGGAACTAATAGAAACCGCCACCGACCTGAGAAACGTGGCCAAGTCCGGCAACCTCTTGGCACTCAAAGAAGCCATCGAGCAGCTTCATGACGCCGCCAGAGATGTCGCCGAGACCGCCAGCGACGGCAAGGCCGGTGGACGACGGAACGAGACTGGTCGGCCGGGAGGTCCCCCCGGCAGCCCCGGGCGGGGCAATTCGCCCAACAGCCAGCAGCCATAAGCTGTCCCGGATGATCGGGCGGAGGGGGATGAGGTCAGAACCACCTCCAACCGAGACGGTCAGATGGCCCCCAGTCGCCTCACGCGTGGCGGCCGCCGTATCCGGCGATCCGGAGGCCCTCACCGAGATCCTGGCGACCGGCTACCCCCGGGTGGTGGCTTTTTATCTAGGAGCCGGGCTCGACAGCCATGCAGCCGACGAGTTGGCGGCCGAAACGGCCGAAGCGGTGGTGGCGGGGATAAGGCGGTTGCGGGCGCCGCAAGCGTTTGAAGCCTGGTTCTGGTCCGTGGCCCGCAACAAGCTCCGCACCCTATTCCGGAAGAGGAGGAACACAGAGCCGATCGAAGCGATGATCTCCCCGCCCAGCCCGGAAGAGCTGTCGATCGAACGTGAGGAGCACCGAAGGATCATCGCCGCCCTGAATCGTCTCTCCACCAAGGACCGTGTCCTTCTTTGGTTACGCGAGGTCGAGGGACTTGATTATCAAGAGATCGGTGGTCGGATGGGATTCACCGCTGGCACCGTCCGAGTGGCGGTACATCGGGCGCGCCGCCGGCTGGAGGCCATCTACCTGGAGGAAGAGCCGCCCGGGTGATCACCTCGGCCTCCAACCCGGAGATCAGAGCCGTCGCTTCACTCCATCGACGGTCCGAACGGGACAAAACCAAAACGTTTCTGATCGAAGGCGCCAGAGAAATCGACCAGGCGCTGGCCGCCGGACTCGACCTCCTTGAGGTCTACTTCCTACCCGGCGTGAAAGTGCCGACCGGCATCGGAAGGGCGGTCGAAGTTGGACCAGCGGCCTTCGAGAAGATCGCCTACGGACGGGATGGAATCGTGGCCGTGGCGAAACAGCCCGTCTGGAATCTCGAAATGCTCGAGCTCGCCGCACCCGCGCTGGTGCTGGTGGCCGAAGCCATCGAGAAGCCCGGCAACCTTGGGGCCATCATGCGGACGGCGGAGGCCGCCGGGGCATCGGTGATCGTCGCCAACCCCTTGACCGACTTAGGCAATCCCAACGTTGTGAGAGCATCGCTGGGGGGGTTGTTCAGCATTCCCGTGGCCCAATCGTCGACCGAAGACGCCATCGACTATCTACGTTCCCATGGCGTCGCCATCGCCGCCGCCATACCCGATGGTGGCCACCCCCCCTGGCAAGAGGACCTTCGAGGGCCCATCGCCCTGGTAGTGGGCAGTGAAGACCGGGGTTTGTCCCCGCCATGGCTGGAGGTGGCTTCGGTGAAGCTGACCATTCCCATCTCCGGCCGGCTCGATTCCTTGAACACCTCGGTGGCCGCCGCCGTCCTCCTTTACGAGGTGGTGCGGCAGCGTCAGCGAATGTGAGCCCTCCGGTGAGCCGAACCCAGGGCTCCAGCCAACGAGATCATTGGCTGGAGCCCAGGGTTCGCTGGAAAGCTTGAAATCGAACGCCTGTTCGGCCTAGCCTCTTTCCAGTGGGCATCGCCGGCCATACCAGTCTCCCAAGTCTTGACCTCGAAGATGGTGGCAAACCGCTTTACGACGTGTCGTTTTGTGTGCTCGACCTGGAAACCACCGGAGGATCGCCGCGCGACTGCGCTATCACCGAAATCGGGGCCGTGAAGTACCGAGGCGGTGAGGTGACCGGGACATTTCAGACGCTGGTCAATCCCGGTGTGGGCATCCCCCCATTTATCACCATCCTGACCGGCATCACCGAAGTCATGGTCCGCGAGGCTCCTGGGTTGGCGGCGGTCCTCCCAACCTTTCTCGAATTCTGCCGTGGTGCCGTCCTGGTCGGTCACAACATCAGCTTCGACCTGTCATTTCTCGACACCGCCTCCCGCCGTCTCGGTTACCCACTGGCAGGTTCGGAACCAGAGGGCCGGCGCAGCGTTGACACGGTCCGCCTGGCGCGCCGGCTGATCCGCCCGGAGGTTCGTGACCTCACGCTGGCGACACTCGCCACCCACTTCCGCTCGCCGGTGCCGCCCATCCACCGGGCGCTCGACGATGCCAGGGCAACTGCCCATGTCTTTCACTCGCTCTTGGAAGTGGCGGGGACGTTGGGGGTAACCGGCTTGGACGATTTACTTCAACTCCCCACCGCCCGCGGTGCGTCCCATTACTCGAAAATCTCCCTCGCCGATGGTCTGCCGCGTCGAGCAGGGGTTTATTTGTTCCTCGACCGGGACGGTGAGGTCATCTACGTTGGAAAGGCAGACAATCTTCGTACCCGTGTACGCAGTTATTTCTATGGCGATGAGCGGCGGCGGGTCGCCGACATGCTCCGCCAGCTGCACCGTATCGAGCACCGGGCCTGCGTCAATTCGCTGGAGGCCGAAGTCACCGAGCTGAGACTGATCCATGCCTATCGCCCCCGGTTCAACCAACGTTCCCGCCCACCCCGGCGCGAGCTCTTTCTCAAGTTGACCGACGAGAGATATCCCCGCTTCAGTCTTGTCCACAAGTTTGGGGTTAACGCCCTCTGGTGGCTCGGACCGTTCCGAAGCAAGGCCGCCGGCGATCTCGTGTTGGAAGCGGTATGGGCGGCCACCCCGGTGAGGAGATGCCGGGGTGGCACCGGTTCCCGGACCGGGCTGTGTGCACCGGCCCAGCTCGGAGTGGCTTCCTGCCCTTGTACAGGTGAAGTAGACGCCGTTGCCTATCGGGCAATGGTGGACGAACTCATCCGCTGGTCCACCCATGCCCCTGGGCGCCTGCTCGAACCACTCGAGCTCAAGATGCGGCGATTGGCGGCCGACCGTCGATTCGAGGAGGCAGCGTCCATGCGCGACCGTCACCGGGCGCTCGCCCGGGCCCTGGAACGGAGGCTCGCCTGGCAGTCGCTGGTCGGTGCCGGGCGGATCGAATTGGAAGGAATCGACGGCGATCGGGTGCTGGTAGAACAGGGGCGGCTGACGGGCGCGTGGAGGTTTACCGATCAGCCGCCTCTGATCGGACCGGAACATCACGGTCCACCCGACCCGGTGCCACCCACCGTGGGAACCGCGGAAGAAGCCCATCTGATCTGGAAGTGGATGACCGCAGGTGGCGTCCGGGTCATTGATTCGAGCGGACCACTGTTTCTCCCCGCTTCGCCGATCCCTCATCTGCGGGCGGCATGAGCGACCGGCCCGAAGGGGGGCAACCACGGGCACCTACCATCGCCCGTCCATGCGTTTTGTCGTCAGGAAAGGGACGGATCCGGTCGCCCGCGCCGACGGAACCCTTCTCAAAGCCCTGGGTCTGCCCTTTGGCGGCGTCTTGAAGGTGGGCAAGACCCATGTGCTCGTCCGGGCAGGAGCAACCTCGGAGTCAACCGCCATCTATCTCGGTCCGTTCAGCCTGAGCAACTCCGGTACAAGCGAAGGGCAGCCGGTCGATGGGGTGAGGGCGGTATTAGGGGCGGCCAGCGTCGTCGTTGTGGATGGCGATCAGCTGCCCATCGATGGCAAGGTGTTGGTCCGCAGCCTGCAAGGCCGTCCCCTCACCAGTGGCGACAGGGTCGAAGTCGACGGGTCGTATCTGGGAAGGAGCGAGCCGCTCCCCTTGTCGATTCGATCCGTGGAACCCGGCGGGGCGGGCCTGGTCGGAGCCGGGACCCGGTTCATCGGGAGCAAAGAGCCGCTACCTCTTGGCGAGAAGCCGACAACGACAGCGCCCGCCCAAGCCGACCGGGAGCAGCCAGCGCAGGCCATCACACCCCCGGCTCCCGCCGGCCCCACCACCGCCGAGGCGTTACTGGCGGGTCTTGATGCCGAGCGAGACCTCCTCGGTGGATGGCTATCTCTGCTCACCTCCCATGAGAATCTTCCGGCCGCCTGGGGTCTGCCGCGGGTGGCGGGCATCATCCTCGAGGGGCGGCAGGGCTGCGGGAAGTCGGAACTGGTGGAGGCCGCCGCCCTCGAATGTGGGGTCAAGGTTCACGAGATCGTGGTCGACACCGTGTTCAAACCGGAGCGGTTGTTAGACCTGCTCGAGGCGGCGGTGAAGATTCCCGGTCCCGCCGTCATCTTCGTTGACCGTCTGGAGGCGGTGGCTGGGGACGAGGGATTAGCGCCGTTCCGCACCCAGGTGGGAGCCGTGTTGCGATGGTTCCTCGACGCCGTCGCCGAGAAGGTGGGTCTGGCCTGTGTGCTAGGGGTCACGTCGAAATCGAACCTCGACCCGGCGATCGCCGCCAGTCCGCTCCTTCCCCGTTCGCTGTCCATTCCCCCGCCCGACCTGAACCGTCGAAGGCTCCTCTTCGAAGCCGCCCTGGCCCGGGTTCCCACCGACGACATCGACTTTGACATGCTGGCCGGGCGGTCGGCGGGGTTCTCGGGCACCGATGTCATCGCCAGCGTGATCCACGCCTCCACCCGCCTGGCCCGAGCCGGAGGAAAGCTCTCCACCGACGACCTGGTCGAGGCGATCCGGGACACCACGCCGTCGCTCGGCTCTCTCTCCCTTGGAGAGATGCCGAACTATGGCTTTGACAAGGTCGCCAATCTGGCCGAGGTCAAACAGCGGCTGATCGAGGCGGTGGTCTGGCCGATCACCGAGCCGGGACGGTTCGAAGCAATGGGTATCGACCCTCCCCGGGGAATCCTCCTTTACGGCCCACCAGGCACCGGCAAGACGTTTGTGGTGCGAGCGCTTGCCCACGAGGCGGGTGCCGCCTTTTTCCCGGTCAAAGGTGCCGAGCTGCTCGACAAATACGTCGGCGAGTCCGAGCGGGGTGTGCGAGAGGTGTT
This sequence comes from Actinomycetota bacterium, assembly GCA_052390035.1. Lineage (GTDB taxonomy): Bacteria > Actinomycetota > Acidimicrobiia > Spongiisociales > ZC4RG35 > JBQTHI01. The sequence continues at coordinate 5,817 of JBQTHI010000047.1, forward strand.
CACCAGGGCGCGGGCCGCCGCCCCCTCGATCATCTTCTTCGACGAGATCGATGCGCTGGCTCCGGTGCGCGGGCGCTCGACGACCAACGTCACCGACTCGGTGGTTGCAGCCCTGTTGACCGAGATGGATGGGATCACCGATCGGGGCAACGTCGCGGTGATCGGCGCCACCAACCGCGCCGACCTCATCGATCCGGCTCTGCTCCGGGCGGGTCGCTTTGAGACGCAGATCGAGTTGGGCCTACCCGATGAAGAGGCGAGGCGCGCCCTGATCGAGCTCTCCGACGTGCCGTTTGACCCCGAGGTTGACCGCCAGCGGCTGGCAAGTGTCACCGAAGGCATGTCGATGGCGGACCTTGCCGGTGTCCTGCGCGAGGCGGCGCTCACTGCTCTTCGCCAGGATCGCAACGCCCGCCAGGTTTCGTGGCCCCACCTGGTCGCCTCCATCGAAAGATGGCAGCGAGGCAAGGCCGCCGCCGGCTGAACGACCCTCTCCCGATAACCACCGACGGCCGATACCTTGGTCCCGATGGAGAGGTCGAATCGCTGGCCCACCTCGGCCTTAGCCGTCAGCCTGACGGTGGCGGTCTTGCTCATCCTGTCACTGGTGGCCGGAGCGATCGCCTTCTGGCGGGTGGGGCGGGTGAACGCCGAGCTCGACTCGTTGCGCACCGAACTGGCCGCCGCCGAAGATCGGATCGCCTCACTCGAGTCAGAATTGGAGGCGTCCGGCACCCGGGGGAGCCCCGGTTGGGGGCTGGAGGACCTGCTGGGTGGGCTCTTGGGTGATGGCGATCTATCGGGGATCGAGGATCTCTTGCGGGGACTGCTCGGTGGCGAGGACGGGAGCTCGAGCGGTGGATTGGGCGACCTGGGTGGGCTGTTAGGAGGCGACCTGGCCTCCTGCCTCCTCGGAAGTGGCACCAGATACGAGATCAGCAACGCCGGCATCGACCTTCAAGTCGCAGAGGTGACCAAGGCCATCGAAGAGATCCGCGCCCTCGAGTTCCCGAGCCCGGTGGTCCCGACGTTCGTTTCGTCCAAGGAGATGGCAGATCGCATCCGCCGGCTGATCACCGAGACCTACCCGGCGGAGCTGGTGGAGTTCGATACCCGGCTGCTGACAGCACTGCGGATGCTCGAGCCGGGTTATGACCTTCTGGCCGCCCAAATCGACCTGCTCGACACGGGAGTGGCCGGCTATTACGACCAGGCCACCGGTGAACTGGTCGTGGCCACTCCCAGCCTCGACAATTCGCCCGCCGATTCGTTGGGCGCCATCGATCAACTCACGCTGGCGCACGAGCTCATCCACGCTTTGACCGACTCTCGGCTCGATTTTCCCGCCATCATCGACAACCCGCTTGCCGATCCCGACCAGGCTCGCGCAGTGCAGGCATTGATCGAGGGCGACGCCACGCTCGGCATGCAGCGGTTTTCGCTGGCCGCCCTCGATCCCGCCGACCAAATCGGCATGATGTTCGACCCGAGGGTGACCGGGGCGAAAATTGGAGAGTGAATCGGTTCCGTACGTGCTGTCGAGCGCCCTCCAGCTCCCCTACCTCGAGGGCATGAGCTTCGCCTGTTCTCTCTTCGCCGCCGGCGGTTGGGAGAAGGTCGATTCTGCTTACGACCGGCCTCCCACCACCACTGCCCATGTCCTGTTCCCCGAGCTTTATCTCACGGGTTGGCAACCGGCCCAACCGGCGACGGCGGGGTCCCCGGGTGCCGGCTGGACCGAGCTTCGAACAACAAATTTCGGCGCCATCGACCTTCTGGTGCTCTTCTCTGCCCCCGGTGACGATCCCTCCCTCCACCTGTCCGGTGCCCGGGACCGGGTCAAAAGTTGGGGCGGTGGAGAGGTGGCGGTGTGGACCCGCGGCGACGAGACGGCCGTTTCGGTGTCCCTCATCGACCGCGGCGAGGGCCCGGTGCCCCTGTGCGATTCGATGCGGACGTGGGCCGAAGCCGCCTTTCATACGCCGGGAGGATCGGTTGAGGTCGAGTGCGACCGGACCCAGATTCTGGTCGGGATCGGACCCGACCAATCCATCGCCGCTGGCTTCGACCTTCGCTCCTGACGAGGCGGGAAGCTATCCCGCTACGGCCAGCGCCTCGCCCAAGGTGAATCTGTCCTCGTAGAGCGCCCGCCCGATGACGACCGCGTCACAACCAGCGGCAACAAGCTCGCCCAGGTCGTCCAGACCGCCCACTCCCCCGGAGGCGATGATCGAAAACTCGGGTGCGCTGCTGCGGACCTCGTTGATCAGGTCGAGGTCGGGTCCCTCCAGGGTGCCATCGCGAGCGATGGCCGTCACCAGCACCCGACCGATTCCCGCCTCCCGGATCCCGGCGATTACCCGGCCCAGGTCGTTTCCCTGGCCCGCCCAGCCGTGCCCCCGGGCCTCTCCTTCGGCCACATCGACTGCGGCGATGACCCGGTCGGGATCACCTACCTCGGCCAGCAGCCGCGGCCGGTGCACCGCCGTGGTTCCCATCACCACCCGGATCGCCCCGGCGGCGAGGGCGCTTCGGGCGGTCGCCACCTCCCTGATCCCGCCGCCCACCTGGAACGGCACCCCGGCACGCGCCATTCGATGCCACAGGGCCGGGTCCGGCGACCCTTTTCGCGCCCCGGCCAGGTCGACGAGGTGAACCAGCGACGCACCTTGCGCGATCCACTCCGAGGCGGCCGCCACCGGATCTTCTCGGTAGACGGTGACGGCATCAAATGAGCCGCGGAGCAAGCGGACGACGCGTCCATCGAGCACATCGACAGCCGGTATGACATCCACCCGTTAATGGGTTCCCCTCAGCCCGCCCCCGTCGAGATGCAGCACACCGCCGTGCATCAGGTCGGCCTCCGGTTCGAGAAGCAGCATCACCGCCCAGACGATCTCATTGATGGTTGCGAGCCGGCGCAGCGAGGTCTCATTTACATACTCTGCATACACCTCGTCGAAGCCGACCCCTCGCTCGGCGGCGACGTTGGTCAGGAGGCGGCGCAACCGGGGTGTATCGGTTGGCCCCGGAGCGATGGTGTGCACGGTGACCCCCTTTGGTCCGTAAAGCATCGAAATCTGGCGCATCAGGTTGAGCACGGCGGCGTTAATCGCCCCCGGCCCCGCCTCGTGCGGCCTTGGTTCGATTCCGAGGGTCCCGGCGAACGTGACGAAGCGCGAACTGCGGGTGAGGTGGTCGCGGACCGCGTGAAGGAGGCGGACCAGGCCGGCCACCTTGATGTTGGCCCCGAGCACCAGGGCATCGGGGTCGGTGGTCTCGACCGAGCCCCGGACCGGAAGTCCGGCAGCGAAAACCGCCATCCGCACCGGACCATCGAGCATCCCTTTGATGGAGTTGATAGCGGAGTTGTCGGCGATGTCGGCCACACAGGGGTCGATCAGGGGTGAGCGCCTGGCCAGTTCGTTCAACTGGTGCTCGGTCCGCGCCACGGCCACGATCCGCAACCCTCGTCCGACCAACCTCTCGGCGATGGCGGCGCCGATTGCACCCGTGGCGCCGACCACCACGGCTGTTTCAAGTGCCATCGAGGGCCACTTCAATCCGTTCGATGCTGCCGGCGACATCCGTCACATCAAACCAAACGGTTCTCATTCCCACCGCCGAGGCTCCAACGAGGTTGTTGGGCTGATCGTCGACGAAAAGAACGTCCTCGGCGCGATGTCCGAGCGTTGCCAATGCGAACTCAAACGCCTTGGGATCTGGTTTGAGGAAGGGTTTGTGTGACAGGTCGATCAGCGGTTCGAATCGGCTGAGGATCGTCATCCGCGCGACCCACTCCGGCGAATGGAACCTCGCCATGTCATTGGTCAACGAGGCGGGGCGATCGACCTTTGCCAGAAGACCAATCATCTCCGGCCGCACCACCTCCTCCTCCGCGTGGTCCAGCACGACCCGGAACAGTTCCTTTACTGGATCATCACCTTCGAAAACCTCACGGGCTCGCTTCTCCCAATAATCGCGTTCAGTGATCTGAAGGCGCTGCATCTTCTGCCACAACGGGTCTGCGTCCGGGTCGAAAGGCCCGTGCCAGGGAGGGCTGCCGATCCAGCTCAGCATCTCGAACGGGGTTCTGATAACCACACCGCCGAGATCGAGGAGGAGCCTCAATGTTCGGCTTCGTGCCCGACTAGTCGATGGACCCGGGTTATATCACCCGCCCAGCCACAACCGTGACACCATGTGTGATAGATGCGATGCTCGGCCTCCCAGTACTCCACCGATATCCCACCGCTCCCAACAACGGCGGAACCACAGTTGGGACAGAACCTGGGAAGGTCGTCAAGGTGGCTGAGTCGGTCCGGATCCCACCAGTGGACCCCAGAGAGGCGCCGGCCCCTGACCGGCTCCTCGGCTTCGACATGGTTGGGATAATCCGACTGAGTCGGGCGGTTCAGCTTCATACCGATCCCCGTTACTGGCCGGGGACTTCCCCGTAGGGATTGGACGGCTCGCCGTCCTGGCCGGGCAGTTGGCCGCGGGCGGCGGCGGCGTCGATATGAACTTTTCTGATCATGTCAAGGGCGGGTGAATACCGCGTCGAGCCCATGTCCGCCCAGGCGAGGGCAAAGTCGAGCCAGTTAACCCCGAACTTGTCTTTCTCACACGGGAGGGGGATCCGATCATGCTCGTACCGGACGAAATTGACCGTGGGTTCTTGACCCGCCTCGACCAGGGCCATCTGCTCGCGGAACATCCGCCGGAGCATGATCACGCCGCTGTCGGACTTTCCAATGTGCTCGGCGGTTCGGTCGGCGATGTCACCCTGGGTGACCCAGGCCATAATGTCCTGGCCCTCGATGTAGTCGACGATGTGTTTGCCCCTCTCATCGAGCCAGGGTATTTCGTAGCTCTCGGGATAGATCTGTTCGGGGAACACGCTCAACCCGGGCGGTTGGTGACTTGTGTAGAAGAGCACCCAGGCGTGGGTGTCGTCGATCGGCACCCGCATTTGCATCTGCTCGATACCGCCCCCGCCGACTCGCATCGAGAAGGGAAACACCAGGGGATGGCCCACCTTCCAGTCGTCCATTTCTTCGGTGTTTCCCTCCAGCACGCGGCGTTTGAGAATGCCCCACTCGATCGGGTCGAAACCGACCTTCTGGTGTCGCTTCTGGAAGGAGGGCGGAGCGAGGAAGCCCTTCTGCTCGCCGACGAACTGGAAATAGCGACCGTGCAGCCACTCGACGTGGTGTGGATCGACCGAGTTCTCCATGATCTGCAGCCAGTTGCAGGGAAGGGTCGCATAGCTGACGTCTTTGAATCCGGGATCGACAAAGACGTCGAAACGGGGTAATTCGGGAGCGGGATCGGGGCCGATGTAGGCCCAGATCATTCCGCCCAGCGCCTGGGCCTTGCCGGCGAAGGCGCGGATTTTGGTCTTGAACACCGAGTTCTCCGGCTCGGCCGGTTGGTCGAGACAGGTGCCGGTGTTGTCGAAGAGCCATCCGTGATAGCCGCAGCGGATGCCTTGCTCTTCGACCACCCCGTACACCAGTGAGGCGCTGCGATGGGGGCACTTCTCTTGGACGATGCCGTAGCCACCCTGCGCCGTTTTCCATAGGGCGAGGTCTTCTGTGAGCAGCCGCACCTTCTTGATGGGCCACTCGTCCAGATCCTTCTGGAAGGCGACCGGGTACCAGTAACGGCGGAGCAACTCGCCCATCGGGGTCCCGGGGCCCACCCGGGTCAATGACTCGTTCTGCTCCTTGCTTAGCATTGGCCTCTCCTTGATTTCTACTGGTCGAGGATGGTCACAGTTCCGGCGTTTCCATCGACGCGAATCATCGTCCCATTCTTGATTTCTCGCGTCCCGTAAGCGGTTCCGGTCACGGCGGGGACTCCGTATTCGCGACAGACTATGGCGGCATGGCTCATCACCCCGCCGATGTCGGTTACGCAAGCCTTGATCTTGGGGAACACCGGCGCCCACGAAGGGGCGGTTATCGTCGCTACCAGGATCTCGCCGTCTTGCACCGAGCCGATGTCGTCGGCGGAGAACACCAGGCGGGCGGGGCCTTCTGCCAGCCCCGGCGAGGCGGCCATGCCCTTGAGTTCGCCCGCCCCTTCCGGAGCGCTCAGCCAGGTGTTGACCGAGTCAGTGGTGATTCCCCACAACATTATCGTGAACGGTTCGGTCACAACCTCCGGCGCCGGTCCGAGCGCCTTGGGCGCCTTGAAGCCCCTGAGCGCCTCGTAAATTGCCCTTCGCTTCTTGATGATCTGCGGCCAGTAGTAGGGGCCGGCGGCGGGAGCATTCACCGCCCAGTTGCCGTAGAGGTCAGACAGCGCTTCGTCGACTTCGTCTCGACGGAGGAAGAAGATGTCCTCCTCGGATTCGAAGAACCCCTCCTTGGCGAATACCCGTCCAAGATCCCGGCCCTTGCGCCAGAACACCGACATTCCCCAGTGTTCGATGTAGAAGTTGTGGTTCTCAACGTAGGGGAAAACGGTTCGCGCCAGCCCGAGCTTGCCCTGAAACGTCGCCCGATCCTCGTCGGTCTGCAACAGTTCGGCATATTCGGCCACGATGCGGTCGCGCTCGGCGATGATCTGATCGATCGGGCGGGCGATACTCTCCCCGGCTTCGATCTTGGTGACGTAGTCGCGGAGGAAGGCGTACGGGATCTCCGGGTTGTCGATCCACGTTTTGTCGAAGTAATAAAAGCCGGTGCCGGAGGAGAAATTGAACCAGGGCTCCTTCACCTCGTCCCACGCCACCTGCCATTTGCGACCGGGGTCGCTTCGGAGACCGGCCTGGACCTTTTCCGGATCGTCGGAGTCGAAGACCCGGGCGATGCCGAGATCAACGGCGAGGTGCGCCAGCTTCTTCAGCTCCTCGTTGGGCCGGAACAGGTCGACCTCGATCCCGGCCACCGTTTTGGCGATGGCCAGGTCGGGGATTCCCGGGAAGGCTTGCTTGCAGAAGCCGAAGAAGTCGAGATAGGCGGCGTATCCGAGGTTGAGGAATTCAAAATGCAGCTGCCAGATCTTTAGGGCCAGATCCTTGAACCGGTGATACTCCTCCTGGATCTGGTAGCCGGATCCGGTTCCCCATCCTTCGGTCACTACTTTGGCCTCTTCCATCTCTGGCAAGGGCTCGAACTTGATGCTGGCCATCTGCCCGATGGCCTCTTTTATCTTGCCCAACCAGTTCTGATAGAGGTTGTCCCAGTTTTGGAAGTAGAAGCCGGCCCGTTCCATGAAGAGCGGCACCCGGGCTTCGATCCTGGTGGGATCTTCCACTCCCACCGGGGAGAAATAGGGATAGCCGTAGAGGACCCGCACGTCGAGTCCATCGGCCGGGGGGATCATGTAGTGACGGCTGTTGTACTGGCTCAACGAGAAGAGGGCGTGCTCCAGATGGGTGGCGTCCCACGGTGTCATCGCCCAGCCCCAGTGCATGCTGTCCTGGAACCAGAAGCGGTTGTCCTCGTACTCCCGCCTCCCCTCGCTAAAGGGAAGGTTGTAGGTGTAGAGCTGCTCCCAACCTTCAGCGCCTTTAGGCACCGCGATATCAAATGGGCTGGGGAATCGGTGGTCTGCCATGCATCCTCCTCTGATTTGGCGGTCCGCCGCTACTTACTTGTTTCCGGATTGAGTTCTTCTGGCCCCTTGGTGTGGATCGGCGACATCAAGGTGGCGAGGATCGATGCCATCTGATCGCCTGCCTGGCCGATCGGTTGGGGCTTTTTACGCGACCACACCGTTTCGGGGCGAGCCTGCAGCAAGAGCACGTTCTCGCCAGCCGGCAAGTACCGGTCAATCGCCCACTCCAAGTCCTGGGGCCGCCCGTAATGCCTCTCGGCTCGCCGGGCCATGGCAGCCACCGCCTTGACCTCGTCATCGCTAAGGCACTGAATCGTCTGGCGCTCCTCCTCGACATCGAACTTCTCGACGGTGTTGGCATCGTTGACCCGGTACTCGATCGCTTTGGGGGAGATGATTCGGCCAACAATCTGCTGGATGACCTTGTCGACCAGGAAGTTGTCAGGGGTGACCTCGCCCCCTACGACGGCCTCACCCAAACCCCAGGAGGCGTCGATGGCCACTTGTGACCGATCACCGTTCATCGGGTTGAGAGTGAAGGCCACCCCGGCCGCCCTGGGGTCGACCATCTTTTGGATCGCTACCGCCATCGAGACGATCTCGTCTCCGAAGCCCATCTCGCGCCGGTAGGCAATTGCCCGGTCGGTGAACAGCGACGACCAGCACTTCTTGACATGTTCGACGACGGACTCGCCGCCGGTCACCCACAGATAGGTGTCTTGCTGGCCGGCAAAGCTGGCGTCGGGCAGATCTTCGGCCGTAGCCGACGAGCGAACCGCAACCGGGATGTTGTCAATGCCGCACCGGGCGGACAACGCTTGGTATGCCTCTTCGATGTCGGCGGCGATCTGCGAGTCGACCACGATGCCTTCGATCAGTTTCCGGACATCTTTGGAGATCTGGCGGAGTCCGACCGGATCCGAAAAGTCGGCGCTATCCAGGAGCTCGTTGACCCGCCCCCTGGTCTCGCGGTCGGCGCGGAGGGAATCGAAAGCGTCGGTCGTGACCGCGAACCCTGGTGGGACCGGCAGACCAGCCTTCATCATCGTGCCGAGGCTGGCGCATTTCCCCCCCACCCGCGACCGCTGGTCCTCTTCATAATGCTCAAACCAGAGGATGTATTCAGGCATCGATGGAGCTCCAGGGGCCAGGTTGCGGCGTGCTCATCTCGGCTCCCACTCCTCGTCGAGCTGCCAAGTGGGCAAGGTGTCGATCTCGGGGACGTGGATCTCTTGGACTCGATTGCGATAGCTGACCAGGGCCTCGTGTCCTCCCTCCCGGAGCTTGACACGAACATGTTCCGTGTTGTACGGCTCGCCCGGGTCATAACCGAAGGCGGTGATGGCGAATGCCCGAATCGGCCCGGAGTGGGTGGTAATGAGAAGCCGCCCCCCGGGATGTTCCTCGGCGAGCCGGCGGATGCCCAGCCAGAACCGGCGCACAACCAACGCCGGCGGTTCGAAGTGCATCATCGGGATGGTGAGCCAATGCTGGATAGGGTCGGAACCGCCGCTCTGGGTTCGCCAGAAGCGATCGACCTCGACCAGCCACATGGGTCGGTCGCCGAGACTGGTCCGCTCGAACTCTTCGAGCTTGGCGTAGTACTGACGGAACGCAGAGGTGACATCGCGCAAGCCGTCGGGAGTGGCCACCGCGAAGTTGCGGAACTCCTCCATCGGGGCGGGCTCGAAAACCTTCACCTCCTTTTCGAACATGGCCAGACCGTCGACCAACCCACGGTGGACATTGTCGGCGGTCTGGGCGGCCCGGTTGGTGGCGGCGTGGCGGATGACGACGGTTTCACCGTTGGAAACCCGTTTGGACACGGCATGTCCGTAGGTGTGGGCCTGCCAGGTTCCCAGAGGAGTCAGTCCCGCCTCGGTGGAGTATCCCTGGGTTTCCGCATGCCGGATCAGGTAGATGTCGGCGGCCAGTTTCATCCGCGCCTCCGGAGGCGCCGAGATCTCTTTGGTCCGGTTGTCCTCTGACAAGGACTGCTGCATTCCCAGCCCAACCCGTTGGTAGAGGGGTGGCGCCTTGTCGGTGGTCGAAAGGTTCTCCCGCCGTTGACGGAACTGCCTCAGGTAGAGAGGGGTGCTGGCGTCGGCTTCGGGCTGCCCGCGGTCGGCAGGTCGATCCCTCTCCTGGCGTTGGCGATACTTGGCGAGATAGAGCGGCGCCTCATATCGATCGGTGCGAGGAAGCGCCACTTCGGGCGGAGGAGGGAGATCGTCGCTCATGAGTGAACCGTCAGGAAGTCCTGGTCGACCACACCCTGGTAGTAGAAAATCGCCCGGCCCATCTCGGCCTCCGTCCAAGTGATCGGCTCTCGATCCGGGTCTGCCCAATACCCGCCCGTGTACACCTCGTTGCGGTTGCCGGCTGGGTCGAAGAAGTACAACCCCCAGCCACGGGTGGCGCCGTGCCGGGTGGGACCTGCGTCAATCCTCACTCCATTGAACGAGAGCAGGTCGGCCGCCCGACGCAGGTCGTTCCAGTCGTCCACCCAGAAGGCAACGTGGTGGAAGCCGCCGTTTGGTCCGGTTAGGAAAGCGAGGTCGTGAGCGGTGTGGGTGCGTTCCAGGAAGGCGACCAGCAGATGGCCGTCGTCGGAAATGATCTGCTCGGTGAGGCGGAAATCGAGCACGCTCCGGAAGAAGGCGGTTGCCCCGTCGACGTCTTCGCACATCACGAAGATGTGGTCGATTCTCGGCGGTGCGATCCCCACCAATCCCTGCGGCTGGGGAGGGGGGTTGATCAGGGGCAGCATGTTGCCGACCTGCTCCATTCCCCAGATCAAATCGACGGTGTGGCCGCTCGGCGCCTGAAACCGCACCGTTTCGCCCCCTCCCGGGCCGAGCTCGCCGGCAGATAAGCGCTTGGTAGACACTCCCACTGCCTCGATCCGTTCCTGGAAAGAGTCGAGATCGGATTGGTTCTGAACCTTGAACCCCATCGCTTCCAGACCGTAGATAGGCGCGTATTGGAGAACGATGGAGTGGTGCTGATGTTCGTCCCAAGCCTTCAAGTAGACTCGCTCCGGCTCGCGGGCGACCTCGATCAGCCCGAGGACCTCCGAGTAATAGGCGGTGGCCAGTTCGAGATCGGGAACTTTGATCTCGGCGTGCGAGAGCCGGAGGACTCCCATCAGGTGTGCACCTTGATGAAGCGCTCATTGACCTCGTTCTCGTAGTAGAAGAGTCCGCGTCCGAAGTTGTCTTCGGTCCAGGTGATGGTGGGAAAGTCGGGATCGGGCCGGTAACCGCCGGTGAAGACCTCGTTGCGGGTGCCCATCGGATCGAAGAAATAGATGGTGTTTCCGCGGGTTATGCCGTGACGGGTAGGACCGACGTCGATCTGGATCGCGTTGTAGGCCAGGATGTCGGCCGCCTTACGGACATGGTCCCAATCGTCGAGCCAGAAGGCGAAGTGGTGCAGGGCGCCGTTCGGTCCGTTAACGACGGCCAGATCGTGAGGCGAATGAGACCGTTCGAGCCAAACACCGATCTGGTGGCCATCGCTGCCCAGTAGCTGCTCGGTGAGGCGAAAGCCCAGCACCTGCATGTAGAACCTGGTGGCCTCGCCGACTTCTTCGGCGTTGACCAGCAGATGGTCGATACGGGGAGGGGCGATGCCCTTGAAGGCGTCGGGATCGAAGTAAGGGTTGAGCTTGCCGTATCTTCCCCCGACCTTCTCCACGTCGTAGACGAGTTCCATCTCATGTCCCGATGGCGTTTCGAATCGGATCGATTCACCCTGGCCGATCTCCTCGCGGCCACCGACCCGATGGACAGCAAACCCGTAGTTCTCCACTCTGCGTTCGAAATCGTCGAGGTCCTCCTCGGATTCGACCTTGAAGGTGAAACGGTCGATACCCACCCGCGGGTCGTAACGGACGGTCAGCGAATGATGATCCTCCTCGTCCCAACATTTGAAGAACAGACGGTCGTCGGTCCGCTCGGTGATGTCGAGGCCGAGGACCTCGCTGTAGTAGGCCGCAGCCAGGTCGAGATCGGGAACCTTGATGTCGACGTGGCTCAAACGCAAGATGCCCATGTCGGCCGAACGTATCAGACCCTTCCCGTTTCGAGGGCCACCGTCCCGCCATGCGGAACGGCCCCTGGTTGAGAGATTGCACCCCGTTCCGGATGGAGGGAAGGCGGTCCACAAGAAGGAACGGCCCCGCTAGTTTTCGGGGATGGGCGCCTCGGAGCCGACCACGCCGACAGGGAACGAACCCGAGCAGATGCGCCGGCTGGTCAACGATTACATACGCACCGTCCACCTCGCTTACACGTCCCAGGCGAAGACCCAGCCACCCGCGGTGCAAGGCCGGATGTTGCTGCTCGGCGACGCTTTCACAGTGGTGGCGGCCGCGGTCCGCAACCTCCACGTGATAGCCACCCGCGAGCGCCTCGGCCCTCTCCACGGTCAGGAAGTGGAGTGGCAAGAGTCGACCGAGTCGCTGTCCTGGACGATTCGGTTCTTCGATCCGATCGTCCTGCCCGCACTGGGTTTCATCGACGAGTCGGTCGCACCCGCTCCCGACATGGTGAGGCGGGCGCTGGGGATCACCACCCATCTCTACCACCTGATCGTCCAGCCTGGCAGTCAGCTCACCCCCCACCACGCCGGCCATGCCGGCTCAGGGCTGGCCAATTCCCACGTGTCGGCTGCCCGTGACTTCGTGGCGATCCGGGCGGTGGCCAAGGGTCGAGAGAGCTTGGTCGACGAGATGGAGGGAGCGGCCGGCGCCGGCCTGATACGGGCGCAGGCCCTCCTGGCCCGGCAAATTGTCCCCCACGACCCGGAAGTCGGGCGGCTCGCCGAGAATCCAATGCCCGACGCCGATGTGGTGCGGAAGGCGCTGCTGTCCGCGGTCAGAGGGCCGGGAAGTGCCTGAGTCCACCGCACTCTCGTCGGTGCGGAATGCCGTCCGGGTACTGAAAGCGTTTACCGGAGCCCGGCGGTATTTCGGCGTGTCGGAGCTCGCCAGACATCTCGGGCTTTCGAGCTCAACGGTTCACCGGCTGCTGACAACCCTCGAGTCCGAGCATCTGATCGAGCAGGACGAGGCTACCGGCAAATATGGGCTTGGGCTGGCGGTGTTCGACATCGCCGCCGCCGCCGCCCCCGGCTACGACCTGTCCAACGCCCTCTTGGCTCCGATGACGATCCTCCGCAACCGCACAGGTGAGACTGTCCACGTGGCGGTGCTCGACGGACGACAGGTGGTGTACATCGAGCGCCTCGACAGCCCCCACACCCTTCGATACTTTCTGGAACAAATCGGCCGGCGAAATTGGGCTCATTGCACATCGACCGGCAAGGTGTTGCTCTCCTATCTGCCGGAGACGGTGCTCGATCGCCTGCTCGACGGCTGGGAGCTACCGGCCCTGACCCCGCACACCATCACCGACCGCGAACTTCTCAAGAAAGAACTGGCCGAGGCGCGAGACCTCGGCTACGCCCAGAACAATGGCGAGTCAGAGCCTGAGACGATGAGCATCGGAGCCCCGATCCGCGACTCGGCCGGTCGGGTGATCGCCGCCATGAGTGTCGCCGGTCCGGCGGGCCGCATGTTCCCCGAGGCTCGGGCGCTTCGGTTCGCAGTCCTGGAAGCAGCCGGGGCGGCGTCGCGCCGACTCGGTTATCAGCCACGAAGGACACTCAGATGAAGACTTCGACCCCGTGGGCAGAGATCCTCTACGAGGCCTGGGCCCAGCGCGCTCCGATCGATCCGCTGACCGAGTCCGAGCCAGGCCTCGACGTGGCGGAGGCGTATCGGATCCAGCAGGAATACGTCTCGCTGCTCGCCGGCAAGCAAGGAGCGGTGATCGGCTACAAGCTGGGGCTCACCTCCCGGCCGATGCAGGAGATGATGGAGGTCGACCAGCCCGACTTCGGGCCGGTGCTATCCAACATGGTCTTCGCCGATGGGGTGACAGTCGACCTCGACAGATACATCCAGCCCCGAGTAGAAGCGGAGATCGCCCTCTATCTATCGGCGCCGTTGGAGGGGCCGGGAGTGACCACCTCCGCCGCCGCCGCCGCCATCACCGGGGCGGTGGGGGCAATCGAGATGGTCGACAGTCGCATCAAAGACTGGAAGATCCGCCTCGTCGACACCATCGCCGACCTGGCCAGCTCGGCCGCCACAGTTCTTTCGTCGCGGATTGTGGCGATTGACGGATGGGACCCACGACTGTGCGGGATGGCCATTTCGAAGAACGGCGTGACAGTCGACACCGGAGCAGGCGCTGCCGCGCTCGGCAACCCGGTGGCCGCCGTGGCCTGGCTGGCCAACACCCTGGCTCCTTTCGAAGTATCCCTGCAACCCGGCTGGTTCGTGATGACCGGTGCGCTCCATCGGGCCTTTCCAGTGGCGAAGGGAGACGAAGTGACGGCCGAGTTCGACCGACTCGGCCCGGTCACGATGAGCTTTGTCTGATGACAGTCCGTTGATCAAGGAGACCAATTGACCAAGGTAGGTTGCGCCATTGTCGGGTCGGGCAACATCGGTACCGACCTCATGTTCAAACTCACCCGGTCCCCGATCCTCGATTTGAGGGCGTTGGTCGGGGTCGATCCCGATTCGGAGGGGCTGGCCATGGCCCGCTCGCTCGGGATCGATGCCACCCACGAGGGGGTCGACTGGCTGATGGACCGAGCCGGCGAGTACCGCATCGTGTTCGAGGCCACCTCGGCATGGGTGCATCGGACCAACGCCCCCCGCTACCAAGAGGCGGGGCTGCGGGCGGTGGACCTCACTCCCGCCAAACTCGGTCCGCTGGTTGTGCCCCCGGTCAATCTCGAGCGTCACCTCGACGCCCCCAACGTGAACCTCATCACCTGCGGCGGCCAGGCGACGACGCCCATCGTCTATGCGGTGTCCCGAGTATGCGAAGTGCCATACGCCGAAATCGTCTCGACCGTGGCCTCCACTTCGGCCGGTCCGGGAACCCGCCAGAACATCGACGAGTTCACCAAGACGACCTCCGCCGCCCTGGTCGAGGTCGGGGGAGCTCGCCATGGAAAGGCGATCATGGTCCTCAACCCCGCCGAGCCCCCCATCCTCATGCGTAACACGGTCTTCTGTGCTCTCGGCGACGGTCATGACCGGGAGGAGGTGGCTCAATCCATCCTCGATATGGTCGAAGAGGTGGCGTTCTACGTGCCCGGTTACCGGATGAAAAACGCGCCGGTCTTCGACGAGGACCTGTTCTCGACTCCGGGAGGTGAGGTCAAAGCCCGAGTGGTGGCGTTGCTCGAGGTGGAAGGAGCGGGTGACTACTTCCCGCCTTACGCCGGCAACTCGACATCATGACCGCCTCGGCGATGCGGGTCGGTGAGGCCATCGCCCAAAGCCTCGATGGAGGAGCGCGATGAACCCTCGCTTTCGGCTGACCGACTCGACCCTCCGCGACGGCTCCCACGCCGTCGCCCACCAGTTCAATGAGCAACAGGTCCGCCGAGTAGTGCGGGCGCTCGATGCGGCGGGGGTGCCGGTGATCGAGGTGTCCCATGGAGATGGGGTGGGGGGTTCGTCCTTCAACTACGGGTTCAGCCATACCAACGAGATGGATCTGATCAAAGCGGCGGTGGCCGAGACGGAGCAGGCCAAGATCGCGGTTCTGATGGTGCCGGGGATCGGGACCAAACAGGACCTGCGGGCGGCTGCTCAGGCCGGGGCCAGGGTGGCGCGGATCGCCACCCACTGCACCGAGGCCGACATCTCCCAACAGCACCTGGCCCTCGCCCACGAACTGGGGATGGAGGCGGTCGGTTTTCTGATGATGGCTTCGATGATCGACCCGAAACGGCTCGCCGAGGAAGCGAAAAAGATGGAGTCCTACGGAGCCGACGCGGTCTACGTGGTCGACTCCGCTGGTGCGATGACAATCGACGACGCCCGCCGCCGGGTGTCGGCGGTGAAGGCCGCGGTCGGCTGCCAGGTGGGGATCCACGCCCACAACAACCTCTCCCTGGCCGTGGCCAACAGCCTGGCCGCATTGGAGGAGGGGGCCGACCAGGTCGACGGGTGTACCACCGGCCTCGGGGCCGGTGCAGGCAACTGCCCCACCGAGGCGTTGGTGGCGGCCTGCGAGAAGTCGGGCATCCCCACCGGGATCGACACCCTGCGAATCATGGACGCGGCCGAGGAGGCGGTGCGACCGCTGCGGCCCGAACAGGGGGTGCTCGATCGGGATGGGCTGCTGCTCGGTTACGCCGGCGTCTACGGGTCGTTCCTGCTTCACGCCAAACGCGCCGCCGATCGTTACGGAGTCGACTCCAAAGAGATCCTGCTCGAGCTGGGACGCCGAAAGGTGGTCGGGGGCCAAGAGGACATGATCATCGACGTGGCCGTCGAACTGCAGAGGAAGGCGGCCGCCGCCCACGACGCGTCTCTCCCGTGACTCAACTCTGATGACATCCGAAGCCGCCCTCAACGACTTGGCCGATCGCCTGGTCTGGGCGGTGCGAAGCCGAACCGCTCTCGACCCCGGCGACTCGGAACTGTCGCCCGACGATGCCTACGAGGTCCAGGACCGGGTGATTGCCGCCCTCGGGGGCGGAGTGGAGGCGGCCAAGCTCGGGCTGACTTCGCGTGCGAAGCAGGAGCAGATGAAGGTCTCCGAGCCGAGCTACGGGTGGCTGCTTGCGGGTTCGCGGATCGAGCCCGCCCGACCGCTCATCGCTGCCGAACTGATTCAGCCCCGGGCCGAGCCGGAGATCGCATTCCGGATCGGCCGGAACCTCCACGGTCCGGAGATGACCGCGAATGAGGTGCTCGACGCCACCGAGGCGGTGATGCCGGCGATCGACATCCTCGACTCCCGCTACGCAGGGTACCGGTTCACGCTGCCCGATGTCATCGCCGACAACGCCTCGGCCGCCCGTTATGCCGTGGGCCCAGGGCGGCCGGTCGACGAGGTCGATCTGCGCCTGGTGGGCTGTGTCTTCACCAAGAACGGCCAGCTCCAGGCGACCGCCGCCGGAGCGGCGGTCCTCGATCATCCGGCGGCGGCGGTGGCCTGGTTCGTGAGAAAACTCTGGGAGCGGAGGCGGCGGCTGGCGCCGGGGGCATTGGTGCTCTCCGGAGCCCTGACCGCGGCGGTGGCCATCGCTCCCGGCGACGTGGTCACCGTTGAAATCGACCGGGTCGGATCGGTGGAGGTCGAAGTGCGATGATCCCCACCGTCCCGCATAGCGGAACCTCACTCCCCTATTTGGGAAGGGAAGGGTACCTTCGAGGCGAGAAAGGATCTCGATGCCACTGGTCTACATCAACCTGATGGAGGGAAGACCTCCCGCCAAAATAGAGAAAATGATCACCGCCGTGTCCGAGGCGATCGCCTCTTCTTTGGAAGCTCCCATCGACACAGTGAGAGTGATGGTCTACGAGATGGCGCCACACCAATACGGGGTCGGGGGTAAGCCCTTCACCGAGGTCATAGCGGAAAGAGCAGCCAAGGGCTCTGAGGGCGATCCATGAAAACCATTCTCCACTTCATCGGTGGCGAGTTCGTCGAATCGGCTGACGGTGGCGCCTTCCCTTCGATCAGCCCGATTGATAACACTCAGATCGCCGAAGTGGCGGAGGGCGGTGGACCCGATGTCGAGCGGGCGGTGGCCTCCGCCCGGGATGCGTTCGAAGCTTGGGCAGTGACAAACCCGACCGCCCGCAAGCGGATATTGCAGAAGGTCGCCGACGGCATCGAGGCACGTGCCGACGAGTTGTC
This sequence comes from Actinomycetota bacterium, assembly GCA_052390035.1. Lineage (GTDB taxonomy): Bacteria > Actinomycetota > Acidimicrobiia > Spongiisociales > ZC4RG35 > JBQTHI01. Next base: position 23,129 of record JBQTHI010000047.1, read on the forward strand.
GGAATGGGAGACCCGCGACATGGGGAAACCCATTTCCGACGCTTTGGGCAAAGACGTCCCGCGGGCTGCCTACAACTTCCGTTTCTTTGCGGACTACGCCGAGCACGCCGGCACCCGCGCCTACGACAAGGGCTGGGACAACACGTTCGGCTACGAGCTGCGCGAGCCGATCGGGGTGGTGGCGGCGATCTCCCCGTGGAACTTCCCGCTGATGCTGCTCACCTGGAAGGTGGCGCCCGCGCTTGCTTTTGGTTGCACGGTCGTGGCCAAACCGGCCGAGCAATCCCCGATCACGGCGTCGATCCTCGCCGAAATCTGCGCCGAGGCCGGGGTGCCCGATGGGGTGTTCAACGTGGTCCACGGCTTCGGGCCAGAGGCCGCAGGGGAGGCATTGACCAGACACCCCGATGTCGCCGCCATCACCTTTACCGGTGAGTCCAATACCGGTAAGGCGATCATGTCGGCGGCGGCCGCCGGGCTGAAGAAGCTGTCTTTCGAGCTGGGAGGAAAGTCGGCTTCGATTGTTTGCGCCGACGCCGATCTCGACGCCGCCGTGACCGGTTCCCTCGAAGGGGTGTTTCTGAACCAGGGTGAGATCTGCCTCGCCGGCTCCCGGATTTTCGTGCAACGCCCGGTTTACGAGGAGTTCTGCGCTCGGTTCGTGGAGGGCGCCGAGTCGTGGAAGGTCGGCGATCCCCTCGACCCCACCACCCGCATGGGCCCGCTTGTCTCCTCTGAACACATTGACAAGGTGCTCTCCTACATCGACCTTGCCCAGCGGGAGGGGGCCAAGATGCTCACCGGAGGCCATCGGCTTACAGATGGAAAGCTGGCCCGTGGCAACTTTCTTGCCCCGACGGTCTTCGCTGACGTCGACAACTCGATGCGGGCGGCGCGTGAGGAGATCTTTGGCCCGGTGGCCGTCGTCTTGCCCTTCGACGAAACCGACGAGGCAGTTGCCGCTGCCAACGACTCCCCTTACGGACTGGCCGGAATGGTATGGACCAAGAACCTTGACACGGCACATCGCTTGGCCCGTGGGGTGAAAGCCGGCAATATCTGGGTCAACTGCTTCTTCGTTCGTGACCTGCGCCTACCCTTCGGCGGCTACAAAGACTCGGGGGTGGGACGAGAGGGCGGGGAATACTCCTACGAGTTCTTCACCGAGTCGAAGGCCGTAGTCATCAAGCTCGACTGAGATGCGTATCGGGGCGGGGCCGGTCGAAGCAATTCCAACCAAACACTGCGTCGCCGTTGGCGACGGCAAGGCCGTGGTAGTGAGAATCCGGGGAGAGGTGGTCGCCTTCCCCAACCGCTGCCTCCACCAGAACTCACCATTGGCGGACGGTGTTGTGCTCGACGGGATTCTCATCTGCCCGATGCACTTCTGGAGATACCGGCTTCCCGAGGGAACCCATATCGGCAGCGGGAGCAGGCTGGCGGCCTATCCGGTCGAGATCGTCGGCGGCGAGGTGTTCATCGAGGTGCCCGATCCGGAGCCCAAGCTTTCCATGCGCGACCTCCTCCTCAAGCACGCCCGGGAGTGGGCGCCCAATCGATAGAGCCGCAGCAATTGGTCGGCCAGCCAATCCATCCGGCCGATCGCTGGCAGTCTTGTACCCCTTGGAGTTGGCGATGTTCACATGCGGTGATAATATTTTAACACACTACTACAACGGATAGGCATGACACTGGCAGACGACTGGCAGAACGAACAAACCACCGAGCTGTTCCGGGCAATTCTGGCTCTCCGCACCGGGGCCGAGGCGGCCGCTTTCTTCCGAGACCTTTGCACCCTTAAGGAGCTGGCCGATCTATCCCATCGCTGGGAAGTGGCCCAGCTGCTCGACGAGGGGCTGGCGTATCGCCAGATCGCCGAACAGACCGGGGCCTCCACCGCCACGATCACCCGGATCAATCATTGGCTCCAGCATGGCGCCGGTGGCTACCGGCTGGTCCTCAACCGACTGAAGAAACGATGATCCGCCTGGCGCTCCCCAATAAGGGACGGCTGCAAGTCCCCACCGTCGAACTGCTACGAACTGCCGGCCTCGCATTCGAGGTTACCGACCGGGCACTGGCGGTGACCGCCCACAACGCTGACATCGAACTCCTCTTCGTACGGACCGAGGATGTGCCTGAGTTGGTGGCCGACGGCGTAGCCGACCTCGGGATAACCGGTCGCGACCTCCTGGCCGAGGCCGAGACACCGCTCATCGTCGTGGCCGAACTCGGTTACGGGCAATGCCGGCTGGCGGCTGCCGTGCCGGTGGCGTCGCCGGTGGAGAAGCTCGAGGACCTGGGCGGACATCGGGTGGCGACCGCGCATCCCCGGGCCACCTCCCGTTTCTTCCATGATCTGTCGATCCAGGTGAAGGTGATCCCCCTGCGGGGTTCGGTCGAGGTAGCACCAAAGCTGGGGGTCGCCGACGCCATCGTGGATCTGGTTTCGACCGGCTCGACCATGCTGGTCAACGGCCTCCGTGAAGTCGGGCTGGTGCTTGCTTCCCAGGCTGTATTGATCTCTAGCACTTCGGGTAATGGTATGGCCGGCCGGGTGGCGACTGCCCTGCGGGCGGTGGTGGCCGCTCGTCGCAAACGATATGTCTTGCTAAACGCACCGGGTTCGGCGGTTGAGCGGCTTTCTCGTCTCATTCCCGGGCTGGCTGCCCCAACCGTCGTACCGCTGGCCGAATCGGGGATGGTGGCGATGCATTCGGTGGTGGATGTCGACGAGATATGGAACCTGCTCCCCCACCTCGAGGAAGCAGGCGGCAGAGGCATCCTGGTCCTCCCCATCGAGCAGCTCGTGCCGTGAGAGTCGTAACACTCGCCGACCTCAGCCAAACCGAGCTGGCTGCACTCACCCGCCGGTCGGCGGTGCCGGATCCCGATGTGCGGCGCAAGGCCGCCGAGATCTGCGACGAGGTTCGGCGTCGGGGAGGTGACGCCGTAGCCGACTACGCCGCCACCTTCGGGGGTGGGTTCGCCAGGATCGATGTCGCCCAGATTGCCAACGCCGTTTCCGGCCTCGACCCCGAGGTCCGCGCCGCGATCGATGCGGCGATCCGAGCGATCGAACTTTTCCAGCGATCGCGCATGCCGGAAGACTCCGCGGTGGAGACGACCACGGGGGTGGAGATCGCCAGCCGCTGGACGCCGCTTCATCGGGTCGGGATCTATGTCCCTTCCGGGAGCGCCCCACTTCCTTCGACGGCTCTCATGACGGTGATTCCTGCCCGGCTCGCCGGCGTCGAGGAGATCGTCGTCGCCAGCCCGGCCGCGCCGAACGGTGAGGCTCATCCGCTCGTCGTGGCCGCAGCCGTCCTGGCCGGCGCCACCGAGATCTGGACGCTCGGCGGCGCTCAGGCGATTGCCGCCCTTGCCTACGGGGCGGGTGGGCTTGGTGCGGTGGAGAAGATCGTCGGGCCGGGAAACGCCTGGGTCACCGCAGCCAAGCTGGCTGTGTTCGGCGACGTGGCGATCGATCTCCCCGCCGGTCCCTCGGAAGTGTTGGCGCTGGCGGACAGCACCGCTGACCCGACGCTGGTGGCGATCGATCTGCTCTGCCAGGCCGAACACGGACCGGACTCGCCGGCGGTGCTGGTGACCACCGATCCCGCGTTGCCGGAGATGGTCCTTACCGAAATCGGAAATTTGCTGAGCCGACTCGACCGCCGCCGGATACTCGAGGAAACCCTCGCCAACCATGGGCTGATGGTCGTGGCCGACGACCCTGGCGCTGCCATCGCCTTCGCCCAGGCCTATGCCGCCGAGCACGTCAGCATCCATACCGCCGATCCGGAGGCCGACGGTGCCTTGATCACCTCGGCAGGGTCGGTCTTCATCGGGCCGTTCGCTGCCGAGTCGGCCGGCGACTACGCCACCGGCGCCAACCATGTCCTGCCTACCGGCGGCTTGGCCCGCTCCTCCAATCCCTTATCGGTGGTTGACTTCGGCTCCTGGCGCCAGGAGCAACGCGTCACCCGCCAGGGACTCTCGTCTCTTCGGCGCACCATCACCACCCTGGCATTGGCCGAAGGGCTCGACGCTCATGCCCTCGCCGCCGAGCTGCGCTTTCGGGCCCCGCTATGAAACGCACCACTCCATGACTCGGAAGGCTTTTATCGCGCGCACCACCCGGGAGACCACCGTCGAGGTCAACCTTGACCTTGATGGAACCGGGCGGGCCCAGGTCGATACAGGCGTCGGCTTTCTTGATCACTTGCTGGGATCGTTCGCCTATCACGCCCTCTTCGACCTCGAGGTGAGCGGCCAGGGTGACCTCGCCATCGACGACCATCATCTCGTCGAAGACATCGCCTTGGTATTGGGCCAGGCGATTTCCGAGGCGCTCTCGGATCGGGTGGGGATCACCCGTTTCGGTCATGCGGTCGTGCCGATGGACGAGGCTCGGGCCGAGGCAGCCGTCGACCTCTCGGGGCGGCCGTTTTCACTTGCCAGGTTCGACCTGCGCAACGAACGGATCGGCAATCTGACCACTCAAAACCTTCCCCATTTCCTCGAGGCCCTGGCCGCGTCGGGCGCGCTCACCCTCCATCTCAGCGCCACCGGATCCAACGACCACCACATTGCCGAGGCAGGCTTCAAGGCGCTCGCCAGAGCCATGCGACATGCTGTGGAGATCGATCCGCGGCGCTCGGGCATACCTTCGACCAAGGGAACCTTGTGACTCGGATCCTGGTAATCGACCACGGGGCGGGGAATCTGGTGTCGATCGGGCACGGGCTGGCCGCGGCCGGGGCCGAGGTTCAAACCACGTCGAATCCTTCCGACCTGGATCGCACCGACGGAGTGGTCCTCCCCGGGGTGGGTGCCTCCGGGGCCGTGATGTCGCGGTTGATCGACACCGGCTTCGTCGAGCCGCTCCGCAACCTTGGGGTCCCCTTGCTTGGCATCTGTGTAGGGATGCAGATCTTGTTTGACGGGTCCGAGGAGGGCGACGGCCCCTGCCTGGGGCTGATCTCGGGGCAATCCGAGCGCCTCCACCACGCTCCCCGTCTACCTCATATCGGTTGGAACGACGTGGAAGGGGACCATCCGTTGCTGGAGGGGGCAGGCGGACTCTTTTACTTCGTCCACTCCTACGCGCCGGTACCCGATGACCAGTCGGTGAGTGTCGGATGGACCGAGTACGGAAGCCGCTTCGTTTCGACGGTCGCCACCGGTCAGATATTCGGCGTGCAATTCCACCCGGAGCGAAGCGGCCGGGGAGGGCTGCGGTTGTTGAGCAACTTCGTGGCGATCTGCAGCCGAGTGACCCATGCTACGTAAGCGTGTGATCCCCTGCCTCGATGTGATCCGGGGACGGGTGGTGAAGGGGGTTAAGTTTCTCGACCTCCGCGATGAGGGTGACCCAGTCGAGCTGGCAGCGCACTATGCCTTGGACGGCGCCGACGAGATCACCTTCCTCGACATCGGTGCCACGCCCGAGGCGCGAGCGACGACCCTCGAGGTGGTGCGGGCCACGGCTTCTCGGGTCTTCGTGCCGTTGACAGTGGGTGGGGGGGTTCGCAGCCCTGAGGACATGAAGGCCGCATTGCGGGCGGGCGCCGACAAGGTAAGCATCAATACGGCCGCCGTCCGCAATCCCGAGCTCATCTCCAAGTGTGCCGGCCACTTCGGAGAACAGTGCGTGGTGGTGGCCATTGACGCCCGGAGAACTGCGGGCGGTTTTGAGGTGATGGTGGCGGGGGGTCGCCAGGCGACGGGACTCGACGCCGTCGAATGGGCATGCCGGGCGGTGAGACTCGGCGCCGGGGAGATCCTGCTTACGTCAATCGACTCCGACGGAACTCAGAAGGGCTACAACCTCGAGCTGATCCGGTCGGTCTCCAAGGCGGTGGAGGTGCCTGTCATAGCCTCGGGGGGAGCGGGGATGCCGGCCGACTTCGTTTCGGCCGTGGAGGCAGGTGCCGAGGCGGTTCTGGCTGCCTCAGTCTTTCACCGCCGCCAACTGTCGATCCGGGCGGCAAAAGATGCTCTCGCCGCGGCTGGGATACCGGTTCGGGTGACAGAGTGAACCCCGATCTGATCCCGGGGATCGTTCAGGACCACCGCACCGGCCAGGTGTTGATGCTGGGGTACCTCAATCAGGAGTCACTCCACCTCACCAAAACCACCGGGCTCGTCCACTTCTTCTCGCGTAGCCGTCAGCGGATTTGGCGGAAGGGGGAGACCAGCGGCAACACCCTCACCGTCGTTTCGATCGACGACGACTGCGACGGCGACGCCCTCCTTATACGGGTCATCCCGGCCGGACCCGCCTGTCACACCGGAGCGGGCAGCTGCTTTTCTGAAGGCAACGCTGACACCATGACGCGGCTATGGGAGACGATTCTGGCTCGTGCACACGACCGGCCGAGCGGCTCGTACACCACCTCTCTCCTCGACGGTGGGATTGACACCATCGGCCGCAAAGTGATCGAGGAAGCGGTCGAGGTCCTGCTGGCAGCCCGCGACCACCCATCCGAAGCCCCGGAAACGGTGTGCGAAGAGGCGGCCGACACCGTCTACCACCTGCTGGTCCTTCTCGCCGCGGTCGGTGCGTCTTGGAACTCGGTGCTGGACGTGTTGGATCGGAGAGCGAGTTTGGCCGGCTAAAGCGGCACAATGGGGTGGCCGATGCGACGGTTCCTCTCCCTGGCGTTGGTCCTAGCCGCCTGCTCGACCCCTGCCCGTATGGGGACCGAAGCCGCACCCATTCCTGAAACGAACCCGGCCGCCTTTCGTCAGATCCTCGCCGACCTCGATCGGCCGGCGGTGGTCAACGTCTGGGCGGCGTGGTGCCTCCCCTGCCGGGCCGAGGCTGCGCTGTTCGAGCGTGCCCATCAGCAGTACGGTGACCGAATCGAGTTCATCGGCCTCGACTTCGAGGACGCCCAGAATGCCGCCCGGCAGTTCCTCGACGAATTCGGGCTCACCTTCACCCAATATTTTGACCCGACCGGGGCCGTGGCCGCCGACTTAGGCGGAATCGGCGTGCCCCGAACGTTTTTCTTTGCCCCTGGCGGCGATCTGGTCAGGACCCACAACGGGATCATCGACGAACAGACCCTGGCCCTATTCATCGACGAGCTGCTTGCTCCCTCCCCATGACCGACGGAGTCGATTCGACCGTCACCGTCTTCGAAGCCCAGGCCCGGGAGGACGTCAAGGTCGACATCCGTCGGCTGCCCGGCCTCGCTAGGCGGGCCCTGGGCTTGGTCGTTGCCGCCGGGAGGCGCGAGTTCGCCCTCTCGACCGGCCTCCAGGTGTTGACCGGGCTGGCGATCGCCGCCGAGTTGGTGGTGGGAAAGGGAGCGCTGCAGGCATTGTTGGCGGCGGGCGCCGGCAATGGCGGCCTGGCAGTGGTAACGCCTTGGGCGATGGCCCTCGCTGGTCTCACCGTGGTCGTGGGCTTCACCTCGGCGGTGCAAAGGGAGCAACAACAGATCCTCGGCGAGTTGGTGGGCCGGCACATGGAGGGCAGCACCCTGACGATTTCGGGTCTGGTGCCCCTCGACGAGTTCGAGCGGCCGGACTTCCACAACCGTCTGCAGCGGGTGTCGGCGGGCCTCCAGCAACCGCTCAACATGGTTTATGGCCTGAGCGGGCTGATATCCGCCCTGATCGGGGTGATGGGGGTGGCGGTGGCCCTCGTCTCGATCGAGCCGCTGTTGATTCCCTTGGTGCTGACCGTGCTGATTCCCGCCTGGATGGCTGCCTCACGGCGAGGGTCGGCATTCTGGCGGTTCTTTTGGCGAATGACCCCACGGGACCGGGAGCGTCGGTACATCGCCGAACTACTGAGCGGTCGTGACCAAGCGAAAGAGGTGAGGGCATTCGGTCTCGGCCGCTTCCTCCTGGAAAGGTGGCATCGACTCTTCGACGAACGTCTGGTCGAACTGCGTAGGGTGGCTCGCCGCCAGCTCGTCTTCACCCTGGCCTCGACGGCGGTGATCGGGGCGATGCTGGGAGCGATCCTGCTCCTCATCGGCTACCTGGCGTCAAGCGGGCGAGTCACCTTGGCCGAAGCCGGGGTCGCGGTCGCCGGTATCGCAGTCGTGGGATCTCGCTTGGCAGGCGCCGGGTGGGCCGCCAGCAGCCTGTCCGAAGCCGGGTTCTACCTGGACGACTACACCATCTTTACCACGCTGGCGGCGACCGAGCGTGGGCGCCATGGAACTGCACCCACGGCGATCGGCCGTGTTACCGCCGATCTGGTCACCTTCACATATCCCAGTGCCGAACAGCCCGCGCTGACCGACGTCTCCCTTCATATCGAAGGAGGGGAGGTGGTGGCGCTGGTCGGCGAGAACGGCTCGGGTAAGTCGACCTTGGCCAAGCTTCTGGCCGGCCTCTATCGCCCAGACTCGGGAGCGATCCGCTGGGACGGAATCAACATCGTCGACGTTGATCAGACTCACTTGAGCAGCCTGGTGGCTGTGATCTTCCAGGATTTCATCCGTTATCACCTGGCGGCGGCCGACAACATCGGTCTGGGCAACTATCAGGCGGCGGGCCATCGTGCTGGCCTGCGGGCGGCAGCCATCCAGGCCGGCGCCGACGAATTCATCGAGCGCCTTCCAGATGGGTACGACACGTTGCTCGGGCCCGAGTTCGTGGGCGGCGTCGACCTGTCGGTGGGTCAATGGCAGCGCATCGCCCTCGCCCGGGCCTTCTTTCGCAGCGCGCCGTTCGTGATCCTCGACGAGCCGACCGCCGCCCTCGACGCCAAGGCCGAACACGAACTCTTCGAGCGCATCCGCGGGCTGCTGAAGGGTCGAACGGTGCTTCTGATCTCTCATCGCTTTTCGTCCGTCCGGACCGCCGATCGGATTTACGTCCTGCACGACGGCCGCATCGTCGAACACGGAACCCACCGCGAGCTCGTCGACGGCGGAGGCCGTTATGCCGAGTTGTTCACGTTGCAGGCCGCCGCCTATCAGGATTAGCTTTGTAGGACCTACCCGAGCTGGGACCGCAGCTCCTCGTTGACCAGTTTGGGGTCCGCCTTGCCACCGGTGGCCCGCATGACCTGGCCGACCAGGAAACCGAGCACTTTGCCTTCCCCCGCCCGGTATCGGGCGATGGCCTCGGGTTGGGAGGCGAGCACCTGGGTCACGGCTGCTTCGATCACCGAACGGTCGGACACCTGCAACAGATCACGATTTGCCGCCACCTCCCTGGGGCTGCCCTCGCCTCTGATCACTCCGGTCAGCACATCTTTGGCTGCCGAGGAGGAAAGCAGACCATCTCCGACCATCGACAGCAGATCGGCCAGCCCCGCCCCGGTGAGGGGGGTGTCGTCGAGGCTTTGGCCGGCCCGGCGGACCGCGGCTATGACCTCGCCTGTGATCCAGTTGGCGGCGACCGCCACATCCGAACCTGCCTCCACGGTCAGATCGAACAGACCGCGAAGGCTGGAATCGCTCGCCGCCAAAACCGCCACCGCGTGTTCGTCGAGGCCCATCGCTGCATAACGGCGTCGGCGGTCGGCGGGAAGCTCGGGGAGGTCGCTCTGGAGCAAACGAACCGAGTCGGCGTCGAAGGCGAGTGGAACCAGATCCGGCTCGGCGAAATACCGGTAGTCCGAACTTCCCTCCTTGGTACGCATGCTATGGGTGACCCCGGCGTCCTCATCCCAGTGACGGGTCTCCTGGATGACCGTCTCGCCGCGCTCGCCCAAACCGACCTGGCGGTCGATCTCTGCGGCGATCGCTCTCTCCAGGGACCGGAAAGAGTTCATGTTCTTGATCTCGACCTTGGTCCCGAGTTCGGCGCTGCCGTAAGGCCGCACGGAAACGTTGGCGTCGAAGCGGATCGACCCTTCCTCCATGCGAGCGTCGGATACACCCAATTCGGCCACCAGCGCTCGCAGATCCTGGGCATACGCCCTGGCCTGGGCCGGCGACCGGATATCCGGACGCGAAACGATTTCGACCAGTGGCACTCCCGATCGGTTGAAGTCGAGCAGGGTGGCTGTTGCCGCATGAATCCTTCCGCCTTCCCCTTGATGAAGGCTCTTACCGGTGTCCTCCTCCATGTGGGCTCGTTCGATTCCGACCCGCAACTCTTCCCCATCGACGGTGACGTCGAACGACCCGTTGATGGCCACCGGCAAGTCGTATTGGCTGATTTGATAATTCTTGGGAAGGTCGGCGTAGAAATAGTTCTTGCGATGGAACACCGAGTGGGAGGTGATTTCGCATCGGAGGGCCAGGCCGATGCGGATGATCCAATCCATGGCGGTGGCGTTGATCACGGGCAGCGCCCCCGGCAGACCCAGGCAGGTGGGACACACGTTGGTGTTGGGATCTTCTCCAAATGAGACGGCGCAACCACAAAACATTTTCGAGGCCGTGCGCAGCTCGACATGGACCTCGATGCCGATGACCGGCTCCCAGTTCACGAACGACCCACCATCGCCGGGCGGGCTTTGAACTCGGCGAGCCGCTCGACTGCGGCTGCTACCCGGAAGAGCCGCGGCTCCCCCAGGGCCGGTGCCATGACTTGAAATCCGATTGGCAGCCCATCTGGATCGAGGCCGATAGGAACGGAGATAGCCGGATGCCCGGACAAGTTGGAAGGGATCGTGCACACGTCGGCGAGATACATCGACAATGGGTCTTGGGTCTTCGCACCCAGGGCAAAGGCGGTGGTCGGGCTGGCCGGGGAGACCAGCACGTCCACGTTCCGGTAGGCGTCGTTGAGTTCGTTGATGAGGAGGGTGCGAACCCGTTGAGCCTGGCCATAGAAGGCGTCGTAGTAGCCGGCCGAAAGTGCGTAAGTGCCGAGGAGGATCCGTCTCGTCACCTCGGGCCCAAAGCCTTCGGCGCGGGTAAGGGCCATCATTTCTTCGACGGTCGACCCGCCAACGCGCAATCCGTACCTGACCCCGTCGAACCGGGCCAGGTTGGCCGAACACTCGGCGGGAGCTATCAGGTAGTAGGCGGAGAGGGCAACCTCAAAGCTGGGCAGCGACACTTCGGAGACCTCGGCTCCCTCCTTCTCCAACCGGGCCATCATGTCGCCCACCGCCGCCGACACCGCCGGTTCGTAGCCCTCGCCTCCCAGTTCTTCCACCAGGCCCACCCTGAGACCCTCCATCCCGCGGTCCAGGTGGGAGCGGATATCAGGCAACGGCTCGGGGTAAGAGGTGGCATCGAGCGGATCGGGTCCGGCCACCGCTTCGAACAGATCGAGGGCGTCGGAAACGGTGCGTCCGAGGGGGCCTATCTGATCGAGGCTCGAAGCGAAGGCGACCAGTCCATACCGGCTCACCAGACCATAAGTTGGTTTCATGCCGACGACCCCGCAGAGAGCGGCCGGCTGACGGATCGAACCACCGGTATCGGAACCGAAAGCTCCCAGGACCGAGCCGATCGCCACCGCTGCTGCCGAGCCCCCTGAGCTGCCCCCGGGCACCCGGCTGGGATCCCAGGGGTTGCGGGTCGGGCCAAACGCCGAGTTCTCGGTCGACGAGCCCATGGCGAACTCGTCGAGGTTGGTCTTGCCGACGAGGACGGCTCCCGCCTGCCGAAGCCGGGTGACAACGGTGGCGTCGTAGGGCGGTCGGTAACCGGCGAGGATCTGTGACGAGCAGGTGGTGGCCAGCCCTCGGGTGCAGAAGTTGTCTTTGACCGCCACCGGGATCCCGTCAAGCTGACCCAAAGGCCGGCCGGCGGCCAGGCGGTCGTCGGCGGCGGCTGCTGCGGTCCGGGCGCCCTCGTGATCGATGGTTAGAAAACAATGCAGCTCCGCCTCGGTCATCGACGCCCGGTCCAGCACCACCTCGAGCAGGCCGGAGGATGTGAGACTCCGGGAACGAAGGCGGGTGGCGGCTTCGCCAATGGTTAGATCGTCGGTCTCGTGACTCCCCGAACCCGGCGAGTGTCCGGCCATCAGGTATCCATCGCCGGCGGCACCACGAAGAATCCTTCACGGGCTAAAGGGGCGGCCGCCAGCACCTCCGACCGGTCGAGAGAAGGACGCACCTCATCGGGACGGAAGCGGTTGACGAGCCCGAGGGGATGTGCGGTCGGTTCGATCCCACTGGTCTCGAGCGCCTGTACCCGAGCGGCATGCTCGAGGATCACTTCCAGTTGTGCCTGATACACGCTGAGTTCTGCCTCGCTGAGAGCGAGGCGCGCCAGCCGAGCAACATGTTGGATGTCGATTTCGATCGGCATGACGGCGCGGAGTGTAGGTACAGATGGCCTCCGTTCCTCCCCGGTTTTCTACCCTGGCGAGGTGACCATCCGGCCCGTGTTGGGCATCGTCGCTCTCGCCCTGGCGGGACTCGGTGGCTGGCTGTGGATCGAAGATGACCAGGCCACCGGCGGAATATTCCTTCGGGTGGGGCTGGTCCTAGGGGCCTTGTGGCTGGCGGCGCCCAGCCTGCGCCGGCTCGATGGGCGCCGGCTCCTTCCGATCGCCATTGCCGTCGCGCTTGCGGCCGCTCGGCCTGCGCTGCTTATCTGGCTCGGGCCGGCGCTGCTCGCCTGGGTGCTCGTCAGGCGCCGCCGGATGTGAACCCCGACCTCGGAGGGGAAGATGCTCAAGACCGGAGTCCTCTCGGCCGACACCAGAGGGATGGAGTCCAGGGGAGGTACCCGCGTCTTCGGCCTGGCACTGACCGGGGCAATTCTGCTCGCTCTTCCGGGTCAGGCCGTCGCCCAGACCGCCCCCTTCGACCCCAACCAGATCGTCTTCCCGGTCGTCGGCGAGCCGGTGTACTACATCGACGACTTCTCCCAGCCTCGTTCCGGTGGCCGCACCCACGGGGCAATCGACATCATGACCAACGGCATCAAAGGATGGCCGGTGGTCGCCGCTGCCGATGGCGTAGTCACCTGGATCGGCTCGACCTGCTGCTATCTCGGCATCGATCACGGGGGCGGATACGAGACCTGGTACATCCACCTGAACAACGACAACCCCGGAACCGACGACGGCCTTGCCTGGGGCATCGCCCCCGGCATCGTCGACGGGGCGCCCGTTGCCAGAGGTCAGCTGATCGGATGGGTGGGCGACTCCGGGAATGCCGAATGGGTCGGTCCTCATCTCCATTTCGAGATCCGTCTATACGGCACCCCGGTCGATCCTTACCCGTACCTGCTGGCGGCTCCACATCTGACCTCTCCGGGTGGTTCGCCGGTGACGCCTCCCTCGGGGGTCAACACCTTCACCGATGACGACGGCAATCCCCATGAAGCCAACATCGAGATCCTCTACGCCCACGGCATCACCGCCGGATGTGGGGTTCAGGTCTACTGCCCGGAGGCCAATATCACCCGCGGGCAGATGGCGTTGTTCATCTATCGGCAACTCGATCTGGCTGCCTCCACGACCGACTTCTACGACGACGACAACGGCTCGATCTACGAGGAGGCGGCCAACGCCGTGACGGCAGTCGGGATCGGCTTTCCATGTGGCGAGCGGGCCTTTTGTGAGGACCAGCCCCTGCTCCGGGAGGAGATGGCAGAGCTGCTGTCCCGTACGTTCAGTGTGGCGCCGTCATCGACCGACTGGTTTCACGATGACGATGGCTCACAGTTCGAGGCGGCCATCAATGCCATCAGGGCGGCGGGCATCAGCATCGGCTGTGATCCGGCCGACCCCGGACATTTCTGTCCCGATCGTCTCCTCACCCGGGGGGAGATGGCAACCTTCTTCGTGAGGGCAATGGGCCTGTAGCCGGCCTTGGCCGTTCTGAGCCTCCGGTACGGTAAAGGTTGTGACCGTGACCCCGGTGGCCATACCCGCCACCACCGCCGATGTCGAGCCTCTTCTTCGCCGCGCCGGCGGCTTTCCCATTGCGATCAGGCTGCCCGGCCACTTCCTGGCCGAGCTGGACCCCGCCACCATGGAGGGACTGTCCCGAGCGCCATGGACGTTCCTAGTCGGTGGTTGGTCGAGCCCAGTTCTGGCATCGCTCCCCGCCGGCTCGCGGCGGCTGCAGATCGAAAAGGAGCTGGACGCTCTGCGATCGGCCGGAGCGACCCGCTTCGCCGGTTACGTCGACATTGGCTGGGAGCCCGGTTTGGTGGACGTTTTTCTGGCGACCGGCCTGCCCGACGTCTTCCTCACCTGGCCTGCACCCCACCCGCTCCGTCCCGTCATTACCGACCACTTGGGCGAAGTGGTAGTCGTGTTTCCGGTCGGCTCACCCATCTGTCCGATCTTCACCACCGATACCAGGCTCGAGGGTGAAGCGATATCTCCCGACCTGCTGCGAGCCGCCGGAACTGTCGGAAGGAGCGAGCCCGCCACCGACCGCACTTGGATGGCCCGCCTCGAAGCCGATCCCGAAGGCGCCTTGTTGTATCGGAAGATGTTGCGGCTTGCCAGTCGTCTACCCGAACGCCTCCCGCCCGAAGCCGCCGAGTGGCTGATGCTCGCCCAAGCCGGGCATTGGTTTCGAGAGCCGGACGATCGAAGCGCCGCCCACCACGCTCTGGCCACCGCCCGTCACCGGCTCGATCTAGCTCGCCGTCGATCCAGTGAGTGGGTTCGTTTGAGCCGGCTCGATTGGGATGCCGATGGCGCAGATGAACATCAGGTGGAAACTGCCGACCTTTCGCTGGTGGTTGATCACGCCGCCTGCTCGGTTCTCTACGTCGATCACAAGTCGGCCGAGCGAACCGTTTCATATCTGCCGGGTGAGCCTTCGTGGCATCTGGCCCGGGTGCTGGCAGGTGACCGGCCGGCATGGCTCCAGGCCAAGCTGGTCGAGGCGGTTGCTGAAAAGGAATCGGCGAAGGTGGCCATGGCTGCTGACGGACTCGACATCGAAGTTTGGGTGACGGGTGGTGAGCTCTCCCTCGCCTACCGGCCGAAGCCCGGTTTCGCCTACGACCTCGTTGGTCCGGAAATATCGCTCGCCTTCGAGGGCCCGGTTACCTTGAGAGTGGACGGAGGTGATTGGCAGGAGACCAGCCAGGCTCTCGCCGTTTCCGGCCACCGCTTCCGTCTGAGTGACGGCCGCCATCAGGTGTTGCTCTCGATGGACCAACCGGGTGCCCTCTTTTCGCGTCCAGCCGTGGGCGGAACAGTGTTGTGGTTGAACTGGCAACCGACCGGCACCGACTATCGGGTGCTGGTCAGGTTCGAGAGATGAGAACCAAACGTTGGCGCAGGACGTCTACTACCCGTGGTGGAAGTCCATCGATGATGATGATCGACACGGGCGAGGTGCCGGTGGTGCGGATGCATCACGCGAACTTCGAGGACTACTACCGACTGCAGCGACAGCACATCTTTCGGGCGCTCGCCCTCACCCTCGGCGATCGGGACCTGGCCGCCGACGCGGTCGATGAAGCAATGGCACGTTCCTATCAACATTGGCGAACGGTCGCCACCTATGACAATCAGGCCGGATGGACCTACCGGGTTGGCCTCAATTGGGCACGTTCACGGCTGCGCAAGCGGCGTAGAGAGTTTCTCACCGAGACACTCCCGGAGACACCGACCGAGATCCAGTTTTCTGATCCCGATCTCGACCGGGCAGTGAAGAGCCTCGGCCTCGAAAGCCGGGCGGTGGTGGTCCTCCGCCATTACCTCGATTGGAGCACCGAAGATGTGGCCCGGGCCCTCCAGATACGTCCTGGGACGGTGAAAAGCCGGCTGCACCGAGCGATGAACGAGTTGCGCGCCAGATTGGAAGATCAGTCGTGAAACTAGAGGAGAGGCTTCGTCGACAGCTGACCGACACTGCCGAACATTTGATCATCTCCCCGGGCGCATACGAGGAAACGATCCGCAGAGGAAAAAGGCGTCGTTGGGCCGTGGTCACCTCGACTGTTGCCGGGACGGTGGCGGTCGGCGCCGTCGTGCTCGGTTTGGTTTCTTTCCGACCACCCGCTCCGATCGCGCCCTCGGCAACAACAACCACTGGCGTCCCGGCGCCCGTCGAGATAGCCGGTGTCGCCGTCGCTGGCCCGGAAGGTGTCACCGTCCTGTCATATGACGGCCAGCAGGTCGACCTCGCCTCCGATGCCAACTACGAGGGTATTGCCTGGGTGGTCGGTGATGGCATCGGCGGGCTGATATTCACCCACGAGGTGACCCCACTCCCCTGGCCCCAAGGAAGCATCATGCGTCTCCGGGCCGGAGCCACCGCCCCACTGGTAATAGTGGCGGCGAAGGCCGGGGAACACCTCCGTCCGCTGGCCGTCGAGCAAGGTCTGCTCCTTTACCGCCACGATCTGGAGGGGGTCTCCCGGATTCTCACCTTCGACCTGTCGACCGGGTCCACAACCGAAGTGGTGCCCCCTTCCGAACGGCTCGTGGCGGCGTCTGCTGCCAGCGGCCTCGTCGTCGTGGCGTTTGGCGGAGACTGTGGCCGTCTCGCCTATCACCATCTCGATGGGACCGATGCCCCGGTTCCTCCCTGGGACGGCGGGGGTTGTCTCCCGGCCTCGTTGAACGACCTCGCTTTTACCGGCGAGCACCTCTACACCCTGGAGGACTCCGACATCCGGCGACTGGTTCGCCGCGACTTCTCGACCGGCGAGAGCCTGGCGATCGAAGCCGGCGATGCGTGGGCGGTGGATGCTTTGCCGGATGGCACCGTCGCCCTCGGGGGGGCCGAGGTGGTGGTGGGCCGGGTCAACTCCGAGCGCTTCGATCCGATTGTCCGGGTGCCGAGCGCCAACTCCTTCGACCTGGTCACTGTCGGTGCCTTCGGTGAAAACGCCACGCTGGGCTCGGGATTGGGCGAGCTGCCCTGCAACCCGCTCGACCTCCCCGCCCCCGGGCCCCAGGGCCTCCCTTCCGCTGTTGAGACCCGACGAGCGGAGCTCTTCACATTGGCGGCCGACTGCCAGATGGAGCACCTCGCCGAGATTGCCCGGGCCGAAGCGACCGCGTTCAGCTTTGGAGGCGAAACCGATCCGCTGCGGTCATGGATTCGGAGCGCCCGGCTTGGCTTTGACGTGATGACCATGATGGTGCGGATCTTCGGTGCCACCCCGGTGCAAGGTGCCGATGGGGTTTATGCCTGGCCCGCCGTCCACGTCACCAATGCCGAGACCGACTGGCAAGAACTCTCGGGCATCTTGTCCGCCGCCGAATACGAACAGCTCCACGGGTTGGCCGACAGCGGCTACCTCGGGCTCCGGATCGGCATCGCCCCCGACGGGGACTGGGAATACGTGATCGCCGGGGACTAGGTGGGCGCCACGATGGCCGCCAGAATCGTGTCGAAAGCCTTTTCCAGGTCGGCCAGCGCCACACTCTCCTCCGCCTGGTGGGCCTCTCCGGTCTCCCCCGGCCCGTAGTTGACTGCGGCGATGCCGTAGGCGGCGAAGCGGGCGACGTCGGTCCACCCCTGTTTGGCCGTCATCGATGAACCGGAGACCCCGGCCAGCTTGGCGAGGAAGGCCGCTTCGGTATCAACCGGGCCGGCGGGAGCGGCATCGACGATCTCCAATTGGTTGGCTGGGGCGCACACTTCTGCGATGAGAGCTCTCGCCTCTTCCAGCGATCGCCCGGGGGCGAACCTGTAGTTGAGGTTGAGATTGAAGGTCGGGGGGATGACGTTGTTGGCAATGCCACCGGCGGCTCGGGTGACAGACATCACCTCGTGATAGATGAGGCCGGCAATCTCGAACGGCTCGGGTGCGCGGCTATGCATATCCGCCAGCCACCGGCCCGCCTTCGATATGGCGTTCTCGCCCAGCCAGGGACGAGCCGAATGCGCCGACTTTCCTTCGAATGTCACCCGGGCGTTGATGATCCCGTTGCAGCCGACCTGAAGCTCCCCGTCCGAAGGTTCGAGTACTACGGCAAACTCGGCGTCGTACACCCAGGTCGCCTCTCGCAGGACCAGTTCAAGCTCATTGCCGTGCGACGGTCCCTCCTCGCCTGCATAGAAAATGCCCACCACGTCGTATGGCCCGAGCAGCACCCGAGGGTCCTCGAGCAAATGGATCATCACCGCCAAGCCGGCCTTCATGTCCGACGCTCCCAGGCCGTGAAGCCGACCGTCCTCGACCCGGGCTTGACCCTGGCCCTGGGACGGGACGGTGTCCAGATGCCCGGCCAGGATCAGCAAAGGCCGTCCCATCCGTCGACCGGTGATCAAAGAGTTTCCGATCCGGTCGATTGCATCCCTTCCGACGCTTTCGTAGAGGCGGGCCGCCACCTCGGTACAGATCCGCCCTTCATCACCGGTGACCGAGGGGATGTCGACCAGCCAGCCGAGAGTCTCGGTCATACCGGTCAAAGGTCGACTCCAAGCTCGCGGAGGTATCGGTTCAGGTTGGTTTTCTCCTCGGTCGCTTCGGTGCGGCTCCCGATGATGAGGGCGCAACCGAGTTGGTAGGTGCCGGCTGGGAACCGTTTGGGCCTGGTGCCGGGAACGACCACCGATCCGGCCGGGACCCTGCCCCGGTATTCGATCGGCTCCGGACCGGTGACATCAATGATCGGCGTGTTGGCGGCGATGACGGTGTGGGCCCCGATCACCGCCTTCTCCTCCACTATGGCTCCTTCGACCACGATCGAACGACTGCCTATGAATGCCCCGTCTTCGATGATGACCGGCCGAAGTCCCGGTGGTTCCAACACCCCACCAATCCCCACCCCACCGGAAAGGTGGACATTGCGGCCGATCTGGGCGCACGAACCGACCGTCGCCCAGGTGTCCACCATGGTTCCGGCCCCTACCCGTGCTCCGATGTTGACGTAGCCAGGCATGACGATCACCCCCGGCTCGCAAAAGGCGCCGTACCGAACGGTTCCAGGAGGCACCACCCTCACTCCTTGTCCCGCCAGGTCGGTCTTCAATGGGATCTTGTCGTGGTATTCGAAGGGCCCGACGCGCATGGTCTCCATCCCCCGGAGCCGGAAGTAGAGAAGGATGGCCTCCATCAACCAACCGTTGACCCGCCATTCACCATCAACCTTCTCGGCCACCCGGAGGCTGCCCTTGTCAAGTCCTTCGATCGCTTCTTCGACGGCCTGCGTTGCCTCCGCCAGCGGGATGGCGCCCGAGAATGCCGCCTCGATTACCTCCCGAGACATAGCACCAGCGCCTCGGCGGCGTCGTCACATTCGTCGAGAGTGGGCACTAGAGCCAGCCGTATGTGGCCTTCACCGCCGGCGCCAAAGCCTCGACCGGGGGTCACCAGGATTCCATCCTCCAGCAGGCGTTCAGAGGTGGCCAGGTCGTCATCGACCCGGACCCACAGATAGATCCCGGCCACCGAGCCAACCACCTCGTAGCCGAGAGAGGCGAAAGCTTTGCCGATGATCAGTCGTTTGCGCCGGAATATTTCACGGCGTTCTTCGACGTGACGGTCATCACTCCACGCAACGATCGCCGCCTCCTGGACAAATTCGGGTGAGGCAGTACCGGTGGACGAACGCAGCGATTTGATCAGGGTGATCGCCTCCGCATCCCCGACGATCGCTCCGGAGCGATAGCCGGTCAATCCAGACCTCTTGGAAAGAGAGAAGAAGGCGAGGCAACCGACCGAACCCGCCCGCGCCACCTGCAATATCGAAGCCGGCGGAGCCTCATCGTAGAGGTCGGCGTAACACTCATCGGAGCAGAGCAGCGCCCCGTAGGTGCGAGCGGCGGCATAGAGAGCGGTCAGCTCCTCGGCCGTGGTGACCGAACCCGCCGGGTTGTGCGGCGTGCAGGTCCACACCATCGAAGCTTTCGCCCAATCCGCCGCCGGAAGATCAGATGCATGAAACACGAAGTCCGATCCGAGCTTGACCGGTCGGGGCACGGCGCCGGCCAGCAACGCACCCCTTTCGTAAATGGGATAACCGGGAGTGGGCCACGCCACCAGGTCACCGCGGCTTCGATCGACGAAGGCGAGATGGGTGGAGAAGATCGCCTCTTTGGAACCGGAAGTGGGCATGACCTGAGTCTCGGGATCGACCTCTACTCCAAAGCGTCGGACGACATACGAGGCGACTGCCCGGCGAAGGCCCGGGAGTCCTGAGGTGGTCGGGTACTGCGACACCTCGGGTACCGCGGCTTTCAGGGCGGCCGGGATGGTGGGGTGGGTCGGCTCGCGAGGGTCGCCGATGGAGAAATCGAGTACCCGGCGGCCGGACCCCCTCAAGGTTCTGGCCTTTTCCTGGAGTCGGCCGATGGGATATTCGCCCAGGGCGAGGAGGGCCGGGTTGATTCGCATCACAGGCAACGGTAGTGGGGCGTCCTTGCCGATTTTCGCGCCGTGGCGGTGCGGAAATCGTCACAGAACCGGGGAGTTAGGCTCGAAGGGTGGAACCTCGCCGCGCGTTTCTCTACCGGCTGATCTACCTCGGGATCGGACTGACGGCCCTTGCGGCGATCGCCCTCGGGGCGGCCTTCGGAGGCGAAGGGGAGCCGGCGCCGCTCCCCGCTCCGCTTGAGTCGATCAGCCCTGCACCTCACGAGTCCGCCCTGGCTCAGGCCTTGATTGAAGTAGACCTCGCCACTGGATTCGTGGCCGAGATCTTCGTCGACGGGTTCCCCATCCCTCCCTCCGAAGTCTCGTTTGTCGAAGCGACCGGGGTTCATAGCTGGCAGCCCCACCCGGAGAGTGTGGTGTTCTCCGCTTGGACCCCCGGCACCCACGAAGTGAGAGTTGTCTGGGACACCATCGCCGGTCTTCCGCAACCCGGCGAATACAGCTGGACGTTCCGGGTGCAATGATCTAGCCCAATACGGCGGGTCCTTCGTCGAGCATCCGCAGGAAGGTGGCCTCATCGATAACTGCCACCCCCAGCTCCTCGGCTTTGCTCATCTTGCCACCGCCCGGGCCCTCCCCGACCACGAGCATCGTCGTTTTCTTCGACACGCTCGCGGTGGCCTTGCCCCCCCGCTCGACCACTGCCGCCTCCGCCGCCTCGCGGCTCATCGACTCGAGCGTACCGGTGACGACCACAGTCACTCCGGCCAGCAGATCAGACCCGACCTCCAGGTCGGCCGCCTCCTCACCCAACGAAACCCCGGCGTTCGCCAGTTTCTCGACCAAGGCCCGATTGTCCGGGTCGACCGACCACTGCTTTACCGAGGCGGCGATCACCGCTCCCACCCCCTCCACCCCGGCAATGTCCTCTTCCCGGGCGTCCATCAGCCGCGGGAGGCTGCGGTATCGAAGGGCCAGCAAGCGGGCGCCGGTGCCTCCCACGTGACGGATACCCAGAGCCATGAGGATTCGTTGAAGGGGGCGATGACGGGCGGCGTCGATTCCTTTCATCAGCTTTCCGACGGACACCTCCCCCCATCCCTCGAACTCCAACAGCTGGTCGGGGTGGAGCAGAAATATGTCGCCAGGGTCGGTGATCAACTTCTCAGCCAGCAGCAGGTCGATCGTCTTGTATCCGAGTCCTTCGATGTCCATCCCGCCGCGCGAGGCAAAATGGAACAGCCACTCCCGAAGCCGCGAGGGGCAGGCATAACCACCGGTGCAGCGCGCCACTTTCTCGCCGGGCGGGCGGACAATCGGATTGCCACAGAAGGGGCAGTGGGCCGGCATCGACCACTCCCGCTCCACGCCCGATCGGACCGAGACCACCGGCCCGACGACTTCGGGAATGACATCCCCGGCGCGGCGGACGATCACCTGATCGCCGATCCGAACATCTTTTCGCTTGAGCTCGTCTTCGTTGTGGAGGGTGGCGTAGGACACCTTCGCCCCCCCGACGAAAACCGGTTCCAAGACGGCAAATGGAGTGGCGGCCCCGGTCCGACCTACGTTGATCTGAATGTCGTTGAGCCGGGTGACCTGCTCCTCGGGCGGAAACTTGAATGCCACCGCCCACCGGGGTGCATGTGAGGTATATCCCAGGTCGGTCTGCTCACCAATCGAGTCGACCTTCACCACCACGCCGTCGGTCTGGTAGTCACGGTCGTGACGGGCCTTCTCGGCCACCTTGATGTACTCCTTGACGGCGGCCAGGTCGGTGACCGTCTTCGATGAGGGATTGACCCTCAGCCCCAGTTCGCTCAGATAGGCCATCTGCTCCGAGTGGCGATCGAGGCGGGGACCGCCCTCCAAAATCCCGATTTGATACAGCCAGACCCCCAGGTCACGACCGGCGGTCACCCCCGGATCCTTCTGACGGACCGAGCCCGCAGCGGCGTTGCGGGGGTTGGAGAAGAGCCGGCCGCCGGCCTCCGCCTGTCGGCGGTTGAGCTCTTCGAATGCCGGAAACGGCATGTAGACCTCGCCCCGCACCTCGACCAGGTCGGGCACCTTACCGAGGAGGCGTAGCGGAACGGACTTGATGGTGCGCAGGTTGGCCGTTATATCCTCCCCGGTGGTGCCGTCGCCCCTGGTGGCGGCGCGGACCAAAAGCCCCCCGTCATAGGTGATGACGACCGCCAAACCGTCGACCTTCAACTCGCAGGTGTACCCCGTCGGGACATGTCCGAGCTGACGCACCATCCGCTGGCCCCAGGCGTCGAGCTCGGTGAACGCTTCAACGTTGTCGAGGGAGAACAAGGGCCTCCGGTGCCGGACCGGTGTGAAGAGGTCGCCGATGAGACCCCCCACCCGCTGGGTCGGCGAGTCGGGGGTGATGAGGAGGGGGTTCTCTTCTTCCAGCCGGATCAGTTCGCGCAGTAGGGCGTCGTATTGGGCGTCGGACAGCTCCGGCTCGTCCAGTACGTGATATCTGTAACCGTGATACCGGAGCTGGCTACGCAGCTCGTCGATCCGTTCCTCGACCGTCACCATGGTCAAACCGTAACGGGGGGCAGAGACGACCAGGGAAAGTCGATCCAGTCATCGGTTCGTCGCCACACGTAATCACATTTGACCACCGAGCGCGACTTCTCATATAGGACCGCGCAGCGGACGTCCGCCACATGTTCGGCGCAGAACTGCTTGACGAGGTCGAGGGTCAGCCCGGTGTCGGCGACGTCATCGACGACCAGCACCTGGCTGCCGGCAACCAAGTCGGGGGTGAGGAACGGTGGCAGCATCACCGGCAGTTCCAGGCGTTGGTCCACACCGGTGTAGAACTCGACGTTGACCACCACGATGTTCTTGCTGTTGAGTGCGTAGGCGACGGCTCCTCCGGGGAGTAGACCGCCACGGGCGATGGCCAGCACGACATCCGGTTCGAAGCCGCTGCGGTGGACCATGCCGGCCAACTCGCGGCACCCGGTCCCAAAGTCATCCCAGGTGAATGTCTCCCGGCCGGTCATTCAGGCCCTTCGATCGGAACGAAGCGTTCGGGCTGCCGCCAGGGTGACCAACTCGTAACGGCGCAGATCCAAGTTGGCGCGAATGGTGAGGATCAGCCGGGACCAGGCGTCATGGACCTCCGGCCGGTTCGACAACATAGCCACGTAATTCGGCAGGTAGCCATTGGCCTTCCTGGCTTTCTCGTACTGCTCGGCCACCAGGCCGGCGGCTTCGGACTCGGCGACTGTGGTCAGAAACGACATGATCTCTCCTCAGTGGGTGGCGGTGACGATGCCGCTGCCGAGCACAGTGTCGCCGGAATAGAGGGCTGCCGTCTGCCCGGTGGCGATGGCCGTTTGCTTGGCGACGAAGTCGACCCGGCCGTCGGCCCACACCGCGGCGACAGCCTGTCCGTGCGCCCGATATTGGACATCCACTTCGGCTCCATCCACCGGGGGTTGGTCGACCCAGGTGACCTGTTCCAGATCCAGCCGACCGACCTGCAACAGAGCTCGTTCACCCACCACCACGGTTCGGGTTGCTGGTCGAACCTCGATCACGTATCGCCGCTCCCCCAACGCCACTCCCACCCCGCGGCGCTGGCCGATCGTAAAGCCGGCCACGCCCTGGTGGGTTCCAAGCTGTCGACCGGTGGTGTCAACGATCGCTCCGGGAGCCAAGCTCGATGGATCAACCTGGCGGAGGAAGTCGCGGTAGTGGCGCCGGCCCACAAAACATATGTCCTGGCTATCCGGCTTGTGGGCGGTCCTCAGTCCCAACCGGGCAGCAATCTGTCGAGTTTCACTCTTGTCAAGCTCACCAACCGGGAGGCGAAGCACGGCCAGTTCTTTCTGGGTCAACATCGAAAGGACATACGACTGGTCTTTAGCCCGGTCTTTGCCCCGTCGCAGCCGATAACCGCCTTGGTCCCGATCGACCCTGGCGTAGTGACCGGTCACCAGGAGCTCGCACCCGAAGTCGACGGCGTGAGCGATCAGCTTGTCGAACTTGACCGTGCGATTGCATTCGATGCAGGGGTTGGGGGTGCGGCCGTGGCGGTAGTCGTCGACAAAACCGTCGACCACCCCCGCCCGGAAGTGGTCGGTGTAATCCAGGACGTAGTAGGGAATATCTAATTGAGCGGCGACCCGGCGGGCGTCTTCTGCGTCTCCGACCGTGCAGCAACCGGCGGCGGGAACCTCCCCGCCGGGACCTGTCCACAGTCTGAGGGTGACCCCCATCACGTCATGGCCTTCGCCTTTCATGAGGGCGGCGGCTACCGACGAGTCCACTCCGCCTGACATGGCCACCAGCACCCTCACGACCGACCCTCCAGAGCTTTCAGCACCAATTCGGCGGCCTCTTCTGCCTCTGCCGGCCGGGAGGTCCACCCGAACGAAAATCTCAATGAGTGTCTGGCCTCGGTGGCCTCGAGCCCCATCGCCGTCAGGACGTGGGAAACCGTGGCGGCCCCCGATGAACACGCCGAGCCGGCCGAGGCCGCCAGGCCGAGGCGGTCGAGTCGGACCAGCATGGTGTCGGCCTCGACCGGTAGCCGGAGATGGCAGTGCTGGGGCGAGGTGAGGTCATCCGGTACGGTGCGCTCGGCGCGATCGGACAGTTTCGCCTCGAACCGGCGGCGGGCTTCGGTCACCGTGGCGACGTAGGAGGCGCGGTCGGCCGCCGCTTCCATTGCCGCCACCATGCCCAGAATCCCGGCGACGTTGTGGGTTCCGCTTCTACGCCCCAGTTCCTGACCGCCGCCATGAAGCACGGGCTCCAGCCCAACCCCGGAGCGGACATACAACAGACCAACCCCCTGCGGCCCGCCGAACTTGTGGGCGCCAAGCGAGAGCAGGTCGACTCCCAGCCGCCCGACTCCCAGGTCAACGGCGGGATAGGCCTGGATGGCGTCGGTGTGGACCAGGGTTGCCGGATTAGCTCCTTTGACCGTTTCAACCACGTCGGCAACCGGTTGGATCGTTCCGGTCTCATTGTTGACCGTCATCACCGAAACGACTGCCGTGTCCGTATTGACCAGATCCGCCAACTGCTCGGGGTCCACCACCCCGAACCTATCCACCCCGGCAACGTTGGTCGGGCAGCCGAGTTTGGCCAGGAAGGAGGTCGTCTCGAGGACGGCCTCGTGTTCGGTGGCGACCGTCACCACCCCCCTCCGGCCGCCCGCGTTGAGGGCCGGGCCCAGCAGGGCCAAGGTGTCCGCCTCGGTTCCGCCGCCGGTGAAAACGATCTCCGTCGGCTGTGCGCCAATCAGGGCGGCGGCGCGTTCCCTAGCCTCCTCTAAGGCGTTTTTCACCCGCCGGCTGACCCCGTGGCTACCGGAGGTGTTCCCGAAGGCCCCCTCGAGGAATGGTCTCATCGCCGCGGCTGCTTCCGGGCGGAGCGGAGTGGTAGCGGCGTGGTCGAGATAGATCACGGCTGGATTGTCGCACGGCCGCTCACCCTCCCAGTCCGGGGAGGATCTCTTCTGTGAACTGGTCCAGCCGCCGCTTGCCCTCCGTCGGCCAACCAACGATCAGGTAACCGACCCCGAGTCCGGCCAGCTTCTCATAAGCGCTCTTGACCCCGTCCCATGGTTCGGAGATCGAGAGACTCGAGGACCGCAGGATTCGATCCGGGTCGCGGTCCGCCTTCTCCGCCGAGCGCCGGACGATGTCCCATTTGGCCTGGTAATCCCGCGACCATCCGTGCCAGGCGTCGGCCTGTCGCCCAACCAAAGGGAGACCGAGTTGGCGACCGTTGGCACCGATCCAGATCGGCGGATGTGGGCGTTGCACCGGAAGCGGCCGGTATCGCGCCCGGTCGAGGCGGTAATGCCGGCCCTCAAAGGAGACCCGATCGCCGGTGGTGAGCAGCCTGAAAACCTCGACCGCCTCCTCCAGGCGCTGCATGCGCTCTTTGGTCGGGGGTAGAGATATGCCGAGCGATCTGTGCTCGTTTTCGTTCCAGGCGGCGCCAACGGCGAACTCAAGACGGCCGTTGCTCACATGATCGACTGTCACCGCCTCGGTGGTGAGAACGGATGGGTGCCGGTGGGTGATCCCGGTGACCAGAGTCCCCAGCCGTATCCGGCGGGTGCTGGCCGCCAACGCTGCCAGGAGCGTCCAACCTTCCAGACACGGCCCCAATGGATCCCCATAGAGAGCGGTGAAGTGATCAAAGACCCAGGCGCCGTCGAATCCTGCCTCCTCGGCAAAACGGACCCGAGCGAGGAGTTCGTCCCAGGTGAGCTGATGTTGGGAGACGTCGAGACCGAGCCGCATCCGTGGACCTTAGAGCGGCTCCGCCAGCAGATCGGCGAGCAGCCAAGCCGAGCGAATCCCATAGTCGGCGTAACAATTGTTCATCAGGGCATGGACCGAGTCGGCCTGTTCGGCGAGTGCCAACACCTTGGGCACCCACTCAGCCAGCTCCGCAGGCGTATATTCGTACCGGAAACGTTCGGCGGCGGTTATCCCCTTCTTCTCCCAGTTTTCGGCGTTGCGACCGTGGAAGCGGATCTCGGCTACCGGGGCGGTGACCGCCACCACCGGGGTAACCGAGCTGTTAAACCCTTGCGGTTCGTCGACGCACACATACGCCATTTGATGGCGCTCGAGAAAACTGAGCGTGTCATCGATGTGGTCGGGGTCGAGCCATCGCCCATTGCGAAACTCGACGGCCAGCTGAAATTCTTCGAGATGCCGAGCGACCCAGGAGAGATAGCCGAAGCTACCCCTGGTTGGATAGACGAAAGGGGGCAGCTGAAACAACACCACGCCCAGCTTGCCGGCCGAATGGAGCGGCATCAGGGCATCGCGGAACATCTTGACTGCCTCCGTCTGGATGTCTCGGGGCAGGTCGCGCATGTAGATGTTGGGTTTTTCCGCCAGTGCAGCCGGGAGCCTTTCCCGGAAGTCCTTCCACAAGGAGGAAGGAGGGGTGGGGTGTTGGGTGAGAAGTCGGAAGGCCTTGATGTCGAAGGTGAACTCGGCCGGGGTTCGCTCGACCCACAGGCCAACAACCTTCTCGGACGGTGGGGCGTAATAGGTGGCATCCACCTCGACGATCGGGAAATGGCTGGCATAAAAGGAGAGGCGCTCTTCGGCGGTCATCTTCTCCGCCGGATAGAAGCCGCCTCCTTTGATCAGGGTTGGATCGGTCCAAGAGCAGGTGCCGATTCGGATTCCGTCCCCGCCAACCTGTTCCACCGCGGCCCGCATACCGGCACAATAGGAAGATGAGCCGGGTGGAGGTCCAAGTCGACATCGACGCTCCGCTTCGCACGGTGTGGGAGGCGGCCGCCGATTTCACCTCCCACCAGGAATGGATGAGGGACGTCGAGTCGATGGTCTTCGAGACCGATCAGCAGGTGGGAGAGGGGACCACCCTACGGGTGGCCACCAGAGTCGGACCCTTCCGCACGACCGACATTTTGCTCGTGACCGCCTGGACGCCGCTTCGAAGCATCGTTGTCGAACATCGGGGGCTGGTGAAGGGGCGGGGCGAGTTCGCCCTGGCGCCGATCGGGGGCGCCACCCGGTTCACCTGGAGCGAGAATCTACGTTTTCCTTGGTTCTACGGCGGGCCGATCGGGGCAGCGCTGGCCCGTCCGCTCTTCGTCTGGATCTGGCGCCAAAATCTGGCGGCGCTCAAACGGAGATTGGAGGAGAAGGGCGCTTAGCTTCCTCTAAAACTCGCCTTCCGCTTGTCGATAAAGGCCGCCACCCCCTCCTGGGCATCCTCCGTCCAGAAGGCCTCGCGAAAGGAGGCGGCTTCGACCGCCATCCCCTCGGCGAGTGGTCTCCCCCACCCGCCGGCCAACGCCTTTTTCGCCGCGGACATGGCCCGGGTTGGTCCGGCGGCCAACTCGGCCGCGGCCGCCAACGCCCGGTCGAGGAGTTCGTTCGTGGGATACACCCGATCGGCGAGCCCAATCGCCGTCGCTTCCTCGGCGCCAACTTGCCGGCCGCTGTACACAAGGTCTTTCGCTCGCTGAAAGCCGACGATCCGGGCTAGGCGTTGGGTCCCCCCTGCCCCCGGGATGAGGCCGAGCAGTATCTCGGGTTGACCCACCTTGGCGTCCTCGGACAGATAGCGGAAGTCGCATCCCATGGCCAGTTCCAAACCGCCGCCGAGGGCAAAACCGTGGACGGCGGCGATGCTCGGCTTCTCCAGGGACTCCAGCGCCTGGATCGCTTCGACCAGGGCGCTGGCCAGGGACTCCTGGCGGTCACCCGATTGGTAGGTCGCTTGGAATCCCTTTATATCGGCCCCGGCCGCGAAGTGAGGCTGACCGGTTATAACCACCGCCCGCACCGTCGGGTGGGCCGCTTGCTGAAAAGCCGCGAGGAGGTCGGCGGAGAGTTCGCTCGACAGGGCATTGACCGGCGGCCGGTTCAGACGGACCAGGGCAACCGCCCCTTCGGTGGAGTAGTCGACGAGTGAAGCCATTACCCGGAGGGTAGGTCCCCCCCCGTTCTGACGCGGCAGGACCGTGCCATAGCGCCATAACGGCGCGCCAAAACGGGAAACTCAGGGGATCAGAGCACGGCCGTCGTCATCACCACCGATGAGATGACGACGATGATGAGAAGCGACGCTAGGTCACGGCTCCGGGGCGACGATTCGGTAAAGGTGTCCAGGTCCCAGATCACCTTGTACGACACGAGCAATGCAGCCAGCCATACCAGTCCGGTCACAGCCCACCCACGCCTTGCCCTCCTGGGACAGAATTTACTCGCCCCAGGCCTCACGCACCACCCCAAACTTCGGTTGGTGCCGGCCGAAACTAGTCGGCGGCCAGACGGGCGCTCACCTGTCGCCTCCAGCAACGCCGACTGGGTGCGGGGGGTGGCGCGGTTGATCTCGTCGGCCAGTAACACGTTGGTGAACACCGGTCCCGCCTCGAAGCGGAATTCGGCGGTGCGAGGGTCGAAGACCCTGACTCCGGTGACGTCGCTCGGGAGCACGTCGGGAGTGCTTGCAATCGGCGGAAACCCACCCCGAGCGAAGCGGCGAAGCTGCGGGCCAGCATGGTCTTGCCGGTGCCCGGCACGTCGTCGATCAACACGTGGCCCCCGCAGAGGGCGGTCACGGCCACCAGTTCGATCTGTTGGCGTTTGCCGACGATCACCCGCTCAACATTGGTGATCAACCCGTCAACCGATGCCTGCAACCCGGCCATCACCCTCCTCTGCCGGACCCGAGGCTAGAGCGTCTATGTCAACGGGTATCCGCAGTTGACTGTTGGCTGGTACACCCAATTGGTTTTGGTGGCATTGGACACGCAGTAGCTCATCACGGTCGAGCCGCGGGGGAAGGTGTAGCTGAGGGTGAGGGTGCCCGAACTGTTGGTGACCCCCGCCTGGTTGACCGTGCGGGTCTGGCCGCGCCGGTTGGTGTAGGTCCAGGTGCCGGTGATGTTGACACCCGGCACCCCGGTTCCGTTCGCATCAAGCGCATCCATCGAGATCGTCGCCGTTCGGCCGTTGGCAGCGATCAGAATCGGATACACCGCCACGGTCATCACCGGATTGGCCGGTTCGGTCACCGTTACCGAACTGGTGGCGACATCGGTCAGGTTGCCGTCGTTGGCGGTGAGGTTGACCACATAACTCCCGCCGGCGGGGAACGTGTGGGTGGGGCTGGTTGCGTTGGAGCCGGCAGTACCATCGCCGAAGTCCCAGGTGAATGCCAGCGGGTCGCCGTTCGGGTCGGTCGATGTGTTGGTGAAGGCGCAGGTCAGGTCGGTGCAGGAATAGGTGAAGCCTGCCACCGGCGGTTGGTTGGGAGGAGGCGGCGGAGGTGGGCTACCGTTGCAGACACCCGTTCCACCAAACAGCGCCGAGTTGAGGTAGAGCAAGGGCTCCGGGTTCGAGTCGGGGTCTCCGGAGAAACCGCATGCCGAGCTCTGAGCGGCCCCGGCGCCTATCACCGCCGATCGGATCGCCATGACATCGGCGCGGTTGTTGGTGGCGAGCCCGTTCTGGGCGATGTACCGCGCCACCGCCCCTGCCACGTAGGGGGAGGCCATGCTGGTCCCGCTATAGGTGCCGAGATAGCCGTCGTTGAGGAATGTTGAGTAGATGCATACCCCGGGGGCTGCCATCTCCACCAGCGGCCCGTAGTTGGAGAAGTCGGCGAGGGTGTCATCGACGTCGGGGCGGCAAGTGGGTGCGCCCAGCCCACCCGGCTGGCCGTCGAAGTCGGCAAGGGCCGAAACGGTGATCACATCGGGATGGGCGGCGGGACTGAACTGTGAGGCATCGATGGCGTCGTTGCCGGCCGCCACCACAAACACCACCCCGGCGCTCACCGCGTTGGCGATGGACGTGTCGAGGGCGGCCGAGGAGCCGACGAAGCCGAGGCTCATGTTGGCCACTTCGATCGAGGCGGCCTGGGCAGCGACAAAGTCGATACCGGCCAGGATCGAGCCCATGTATCCCGTCCCGTCGGCGTTGAGCACCTTCACCGACCACAACACCGCCCCGGGGGCGGTACCGATCGAACCAAAGTCGTTGTCTTTGGCGGCGGCGATCCCGGCGACATGGGTGCCGTGCCCGTTTTCATCCTGGAAGTTGCCCGAACCCGAGCAGCCACCAAACGTCGGATAGAAGATGGCCTGGGTGCAATCGGTTACGTAAACCAGGTTGAGGTCGAGGTGGGATCGAGCCTGCCCGGTGGGAGTGGTTCCGATGTAGACCCCGGTGTCGATGATGGCGATGTCGACGTTCATCGGGGACGCCGGCGGGTTGAGATCGGCGTCGACCCGGTCGACACCGGTCGGGGTCACCTGGCCGCCGGTCTGGGCTATGGCGACCGCCACATCGGGCTCGATGTAGGCCACCAGCGGATGATGGCGGAGGCCTTCCAGCGCCGGGCCGGGCACGGTCATGCTGAATCCCTGTAGGGCGGTCTGATAGACGAAGCCGACGGTGCCACCGAAGGCTTGGGCCAACCCCTTGGCGGCCTCCTCCGCCGGTCCCGAATCGGGCTGCAGAACCACGATCACCCGTTCCAAAGGAGGGGCCGCTTCCGCGATGGGGACCATCGCCAGGAACAGGCTCAGGCCTGCCACAACCAGTCCAGATCTGCGCTTCATCACCGCACTCCCCTGTAGTCGGTTTTCACAGAAAGCTAGCCGCCCGATCCGGCCGGTAGAAGGGCCTCTCGGCCCTGATCAAAGTCCGATCCGGATGTGATCCTCGTAGGGAAAGATGTCGATCATCTCCCCGGTTGCCACCCGGCGTTGCACTTGTTGCCACCACCCGGCCGAGAGCAGCTCGGAATGTTTGTCCATGAATGCCGAGCGGAGATCGCCGTCTACGCCGAGAAAGCGGGAGAACTCCTCGGGAAAGACGTCGTCGGGGCCGACGGTGAACCAGGGTTCGGCCGCCATTTCGTCGATCGGGTCGCTCGACTCCGGCAACTCCTTAAAAACGCAGCGGTCGATGGTGGACAGCTCGTCGTAGTCGTAGAAAACCACCCTCCCGTGCCGGGTGACCCCGAAGTTCTTCAGGAGCAGATCGCCCGGAAAGATTCCGGAGGCGGCCAATTCTTTGATGGCGGCGCCGTAGTCGACGATGGCGGCGAGGGCGAGGTCGGGATCGGCGTCGCGAAGATAGATATCGAGCGGGATCACCCTGCGCTCGATGTAGGCGTGCTGGATCACCGTCCCTTGCTCATCATGGACAACCGAACGGCCGCACTCAGCGTCGAGTATCTCAGCCAACTCCTTGGTAAAGCGGCTCCGATCGAACTGCAGGTATTCGAACTCCTGGGCATCGACCAGTCGTCCCGCCCGATCCGCCCGAAACACCATCCGGTAGCGTTCCCGCACTTCCCCCCGGGTGGTTGTCTTGGGAGCCGGGAAGCGGTCTTTTATCACCTTTACCACCACGTCGAATCCGGGAAGGGTGAACACCGCCATCACCAGCCCGGCGGTGCCCCTGGCGACCGTGAACTGTTCCCCCGTTCCGGCCAGGTGCTCGAGCAGCTCGCGGTACAACGCAGTCTTGCCGTGTTTGTGCTGACCGATCGAGATGTAAAGCTCGGAGAGCCGCTTGCGGGGCATCAGCGAGCGGAGGAAGCGGACCAGGTCATAGGGCCGTTCCAGATCGACATGGAAATAGGAACGGGCAAAAGAGAAGAGGATCGACACCTGGTTCTCCGTGAGGAGGACGGCATCGAGGGTTACACCATCCACCGGATGGAGGAGGGCCAGCACCAGCGGTATCACGTGAGATCCGCTGTAGAGGCGCCCCACCAGATAGGCGGCCTTACCGCGGTAGAAGACCGAGTCGACGACTTCGGCGCGGTCGATGACCCGCAGAGCTCCGATTCGGTGGAGGTGCTCGCCGATCTTCACCGCCGCCTTTTGACAGTCGGCGGCGAGCGACCGATAGGCCACGTCGTGTCCGGTGGCGGTAATCATCGCTGACAGCAGCCCGGCAATGTTCGGAGGGTCGATATACGAGCGGTAAACGGCACGGTGGGCTTCGTGGGGCGGTGAGTCGAAGTCGGTGTCCACGAATTCGATATTGGAGTCCACCCCCACCGTGACAAAGATTCTGCGAGTGACCGAGTTGAAGAAGGTCTCCGCCAGCTCCCAGTCGTTCCGCTCCGAGATCAACCCCGAATAGACCGCCTTCATCGCCGTCCATACCAGCCGCTCGGAGAGTCGGTCACCCATCAGGTGTCGTACCCCACTCACGGCGTCGTCGAGGGCATGACCGTATATGTCGAAGCGCTGACGAGCGTCGGCCGCCATGCCCTTCCAGTCCCGCTCTTCGAACCGTATCCGGGCTCGACGGGTGACAATTCGGAACCTTCCATCGAACGCCCCGTACGCTTCGGCGATCACCCGGGCGGCCATGTTCGCCAGACGCGAGTCGGAGAGGGCCGGGGTGGTCATCCGGTCGCTTTCGAAGTCAGCAGTTTGGAAAGGCGGTCCTGCTCGACGACCAACTCGTGTTGGGTTGCCAGGGCCCAGGCCCGATCGCGCCACCCGGCGGCGTCCTCGGCCCCGGCCGCAGCCAGCAGACGCAAGGCCTGGACCCGTTGGGTCACATAGCCCTGGCGTTCGGAGAGGGTGAGGGCGGCGGCGGCATCGGCTCGCGCCCTGTCCTGATCGCCGGTCGCCAGGGCCAGCTCGGCCCGGGCGATCGCCGCCCAGGCGGCGAACAGCGGGTGCTCCTCCCAGGCCGGGTAGTGCTCGATGATCCCAGCACCCTCCTCGGTTCTGCCCTGATTCGCCAGCGCCTCGGCGAGCACCGGTCTCACCCAGGCTTGATGAAGGGCGATGTCGTGTTCGATCGCCTCCCGCAGAGCCTCGGCCAGGAAGGTGATGGCAGCGTCGCTTTCTCCTCGCAGGTGATCGACCAGACCCCGGCAGTACAACGCGTAGGTCAGGTCGAAGGGTCGCTGCGATTCGGCGGCGATCTGGTAAGCACGACCGGTGTAGGAGGCCGCCCGATCGAAATCGCCCAGGGCGGCGTAGGCCGATCCGAGATGGGCGAGGGCATACACCGAGCGGATGCCGGTCTGGCCATGCCGGTCAAAACGCGCGTTCTCCACCCAGTACTCGACATCCGGGGTCAAGAGCTCTATCACCGCCCGAGGGGGCCCGGAGAACACGTACATCTGGCTGTTGGCGAGCCGCGCCTCGGCCAGGGCCAGGCGATCGTCTCCGGCCAAGAGGCCAATGGCCTCCTCGGCGGCAGCTAGGGATTCGGCCCGCCTCCCGACCATGCTGAAGTGATAGGCCTGGTGGGTCTTGACATCGGCCAAGGCCCGGTGCCCGGGGAGTCGTCTGGCCAGCCGCTCAGCGTCCTCCAAATGACGCGCCGCCCTCCAAAACGAGCCTCTCGCCCCGTAAGCGGGACGCAGCTGGGTGCGTACTTCCACACCGGCCCGCAGGTTCTCCTCCGTCTCGGGCAGGTGGTCGAGGCATTCGATGGCGAGCTCGAAGAGTCGAGCGGCCTCCCGATATGCCGAGCGATCGAGCGCCTTCTCCCCCGCCGACCGAGCAAAACGAACACCGCTCTCCCACTCTGCGCCGGCGGCGGCGTGCTGAGCCAGAAGCTCGAGCCGCTCGGGCTGGCCCTTCACGCCTTCCTTGAGGGCCCGCACCGCCGCCCGGTGCAGCATTCGCCGATCACGCAGCGGCAATGACCCGTAAGCGGCGTCCCTGATCAGGGCATGTTTCATCCTGAACTCGGGGATCGGAAGTTTCCGAGTCTCGTAGACGAAGTCTGCCCTCCGAAGCTCGTCGAGTTGCTCCTTCAAGGCCTCCTCCGGCTCGGCCAGCATCTGGGCGAGGATCGGGCGGGAGAACTCGATGCCCAACACCGCAGCAGTCTGGAGGACCCGTTTGGTCTGTGGCTCGAGACGATCGATGCGGGCAGTGATCACGCTGTCAACGGTCTCGGGCATGTCGATAACCAGCTCGGAGGTCGTGGTCCGGTAGGCCCCCGGCTCGCCCTGGAGGACCCCGGTATCGGCCAGCCCGCGGACGGTCTCTTCGACAAATAGGGGCACGCCCCCGGTCCGGGCGAGTATCGATGCCTTCAGCTCCCCGACGCTTTGGTCAGCACCAACCAGGTCGTCGACCAGCGCCGCCGCCTGATCGGGTTCGAGGCCTTCCAGGCTGATCCTGGTGTGGTTGGGAAGCCCGGTCCAGGGATCGTCGAACTCGGGCCGGTAAGTGATCACCAGGAGAAGGCTGGACTCTCTGAACGATTTGAGCAGGTCGTCGAGAACGGCCAAGGTCTCGGTGTCTGCCCAATGCAGGTCTTCGACCAAGAGCACCACCAGCCCCCGGCCGGCCGCTCCCAACAACAGTCCGACGATCGCCTGGCGGGTGCGCCGGCGGCGCACGTCGGGGGCGAGCTCAGACCACTCCTTGCTTTCGAAACCGAGCAATGCCCGCAGGGCGGGTATGACGACGGCGGGATTCTCGGCAGTGGTCGCCAATTCCTCGGTAATGCGGTCATCCGCCCCGGGATCTTCGAACCATCGCTCGATGAGATCGCGGAACGGCGCGTAGGCCACGGTTTCGTCGTAGGGG
This sequence comes from Actinomycetota bacterium, assembly GCA_052390035.1. Classification (GTDB taxonomy): domain Bacteria; phylum Actinomycetota; class Acidimicrobiia; order Spongiisociales; family ZC4RG35; genus JBQTHI01. The sequence continues at coordinate 58,343 of JBQTHI010000047.1, forward strand.
GAGGCTTCCGCCTCGAGGATCCTCGTATCTGGCGGGAGGAAGTTGAGGAGTTCATGGACGAGACGCGACTTGCCCATGCCGGGTCCGGCCATCACCGCCGCGACCTGGCCGGCGCCTGCCTGCGCCCGGGCTGCGGCACGCCTGAGATGCGCCATCTCGACCTCCCGGCCGACGAAGGTGGCCAGCGGCCTGCCGACTCGCACATCCCAACGGTGAGTGGTGGTGGCGCCTTCGAGAACGTAGACGTCGATCGGCTCGATCACCCCCCGCAGCTCGCGCGGTCCGAGCGGAGTCACCTTGACGTAACCGTCGGCCAACCGTCGGGTGCTGTCGGTCAGCAGGATCTGGCCGGGGCCGGCCAGTTGTTGCATGCGGGCGGCAACGTGCACGGCCAGCCCGAGGGGTTTGCCATCGCGAATAAACGCCTCTCCAGTGTTGAGCCCTACCCGCATCTCGATCCGGCCATTCGAGACGGCCGACACCAGCGCCGGGATCTCGAGGGCGGCGAGACATGCGCGCACCGCATGATCCTCATAGGCGAGTGGGGCTCCGAACACGGCCATGATCCCGTCGCCGAGGACATCGGTGACAGTGCCCTGGTAACGGGCCACCGCTCCCATCATCGCTTCGACGGCTGGGGTTACCAGGTCGGCTGCCTCCTCGGGATCAATCGCTCCGATCAACGAGGTCGAGCCGACGATGTCGGCGAACAGGATGGTTACTCGCTTGCGCTCGGAGGCCGACGATCGGATAGTGTCATCCGCCTGTAGGGGTGCGCCGCATTCCGAGCAGAAACGGTCTCCGACATCGGTCGGGGCCCCGCATCGCGGACAACGCATCAGCGAGGAACCGCAGCTCGAGCAATAGGCGGCGCCCTCGCGGTTGGCGTGGCCGCAGGTGGGACAGAACAGTATCAGTCCACGGTATCAGCCGCTTGAGGGCGTCCGAAAGCCGGTCGATAATGGGGGAACCGCTACGAAGCAACCCCACGTCGAACCTGCAACGACCTGGAAGGGAACCATGCATCGCGTATTCGGTGGGAAATCGGTTCTGTTGATCGTCGTTCTTGTCGGGGTGGCGACCGCCTGCTCCGGCAGTGGCGCCGCCACCACCGCCGCATTCGAGACGGTCGGTGACGAACTCGGTGTGGCAGGTGCGCCGGCCACCACCGCCGCCGGCGCCTTTGAAACCACCGCTCCTGCGGCGTCTGAGGAGGGTGACTTGTCCCGCGGGGGACCAACCGCCCTCGGAACCGGAGGAGTGGCCCAGGTGACCACCGACCCGGTGGACCTCGGGCGCGACATCGTATTCACCGCCGAGGTGATCGTGGCGGCGACCGATGTTATGACCGCCGGTGAGGAGGCCAGCCGGATCATTCAGAGTCTCGGCGGCCTCGTTTTCGGTCAGAGGACCGTCGGCCCACCCGAGCCGCAGACGGTGCTGGTTTTTAAAGTGTTCCCGGAGGATTTCCAAACCGCGCTCGACCGGCTCGGCGCCATCGGCGAGCTCCGCTCGCAAAACATCTCAGCCGACGACGTAACCGAACGGGTGGTCGACCTCGAAAGCCGGGTCAACACTGCTCAAGCGTCGGTGGAGAGGCTGCGAGGATTCCTCGCCAACGCCCAAGCCATCGACGTAATCGCCGAGATCGAAAACCAGCTGCTCGTCCGGGAGACCGAGCTCGAAACCCTGCGCGGGCAGTTGCGCACCCTGGAGGATGCTGTAGCGCTGGCCACCATCACGCTCACCATCACCGAGGCGAGCAGCCGGCCCGAGCTCAGGCTTGATGTGACCGCCTACCCCGGACATGATGGTGCGGGGCTGTCTTGCCCGGGCAGTGCCGGGCTCGAGGTGGAGGAGGGTGGAGCATTCACCCTCTGCCTCGAAGTGACAAACGTCGGTGATACGTTGTTGAAAGGCTTTGAGGTGCGGGACCCCATCCTCGACATCGAGCTCGATGATCTCATCGTGGTGTTCGGCGACCCCGCCGCCACCATCGAGCCCGGTCAGTCGATCCTGTTCGCCTACGAAGCGCTCGCCGAGCGGGACATCCGCACCCAGACGACGGTCACGGCCCAACCGGTAGCCGAAGACGGAACTCCGCTACCCGGACGGGAGGCCGCGGCCACTGTGTCGATCTTCATCAACGCCGTCGACCCCGGTGGCATCCCCACATTCGCCGAAGGCCTGGAGGCGAGCTGGGAGCTATTGATCCGGTTTGGTCAGGTAACCCTCCTCATCCTCGGATCGTTGCTGCCCTTCGTGTGGGTGCCGATCGGGCTCTTGCTCTTGGCCCGCTGGCGGCGCACCCAGAAGACGAAGGCGACCGTCGCTCCCCCGCCGGATGCCGCGGCTCGAGAGCCGATCGGAGTGGGCAGCCGCGACGAGTAGGTAGCGTCTCCGGGGTGGAACCGATCACCTTTCGGGGATGGGGCGGTAAGGAGCTGGCTCCATCGATCCGTCCATCCGAGGGGTGGAGTCCTGCTGGACGTGCTCTCCGGTGAAGCCGTTCGGCGGTAACGGCAACCGAGCCCGGTGCGGAGCTCGTGCTTCGGATGACCGATGTGGTCGTCGACCTCGAGGAATGTGAGAAGGAGGAGCCTCCGGCCTCGGAAGATCCCTGTGATTTGGGGCTGTGCGGCCCGCGCCGCACTTTGTGACCCGCGTCTCTGTCAGCTGAAGCCGAACACCGGCGGGAGAGCGGCGACCACGGTCGCCGCCCAGAGGGCGAAGATTGGGAGGTAGGAGGTCTGCCATCGCTCGAGGCGGCGGAAGACGATCCCGCCCCTGAGAAACCGTATTGAGAGCCAGCCGGTCCCCACCAGGTTCACCAACAGGACGAGGTTGAGGCCGAGCGCGGCCACGCGGTTCGGGGTGAACCCGAGGTCACCGATCCGGGCCACCATCGCCCCGAGCACCATCACGTCGAGCAACAGGGCGCCGGCGACCGCCACCAGTTGGACCCGGTCTGCCATCCCAGGCGGCAGGTCCGGCTCGCGGGCGGACATCGAATAGAGGACGAGCCCGAGCACGACCACCATGAGGGCGTCAAACACTCCGAGTAGCTCGCGATCGAACGCGCCGTCGCGGCCCGACACGACGTAGGCGGCCGAGGCCACGGTCAGCATCACGGCGAACAGCGGAGTGAAGAGCTTGGTGAGCACCGGAGCCATGTTCTCCACCACGCGCTGCTTGGACTCGACGAGCCACCCCGCCACGATCGCGGCACCGGCGGCACCGGACGGCAGGACCCACTCGATCACCCTTTCGGCGAGGAAATGCCCGATCGGCTCGAGGATGAGCGCGGTGAGCAGGAGCAGCACGCCGCCGCCTAGGGCGATGAGCACGTAGTAGATGACCCACTCGCCGGTGAAGCGGACGAAGTCCATGCGCCGCTCGTGCGCTCGGATCGTGCCGCCCATGTACGGGTAGGCGACGACGAACCAGAGCGCGACGGGCAGGTAGAGGATGACGAGCGCCTCGGTGTCCGAGTCCGTCCCGAAGACCTCGGTGCCGGAGCCCCCACTCCACGGGTAGAGGTTGACCACGAGGGCAGCGAGTACGAACGGTGCCGCCATCAGCACGCAGCGCCGATTGTCGAGCTGCCGTTGGCGAGCGAAGTACGCGGCGAGGAACGCCAACACGATCAGGCTGGCGTTACGCGCGAGCCAGCCCGGCTCCTCGTCGGGGAAGCCGGCAGCGAGGCGTGCGACCTGGATCGCGACGGCCGCGCCGACCGCGAAGGCGAGCGCCGCGAGCCAGCCGCCGGACGCCCGCGCCGGCGCGTCCTCGCCGCCCAGGATGAGCTGCTTCCACAGTCGGCCGCTGTGCTCGCGGGCGAACTCCCGAGACAGAGCGTCGAGGTCGCCCATGCGTTTCACTGCGACCAGGAACGCCTCGTCGGGTGCGAGGCCGACGGCGTGCAGCTCGGCGATCTGGTGTCGAAGATGATCCTCCAGCTCGTCGACGTCGTGGCCGT
>JBQTHI010000048.1:0-15679 GCA_052390035.1 Actinomycetota bacterium
TTTCCGAGCACTGAGGCGGCTCTCCACGATTCCCCAGGATCTTCGGCTCGACCCAACCCATGGGTGAACAACGCGAACCGTCGGCGCAGCTGCTCGAGCTCAGGGCCTTCAGCGACCTCGGGGAGAAAATGGACTGGCGAGGAGAAGTAGAAATCCCTGGTCATCGGTCCGTCCAGCCACCGGGTGAGGTCGTAGGTGCCCGAGACGCACAGGGCGGCGGAGAAAGCGTCGGGATGACGACACAGGGCCGCCAATGCGTTGAAGGCTCCGATCGAAGCCCCGGCGGTGATGATCTCGATCTCAGCCGAACGACAGTCGGCCCGGATCGCCGGTACTACCTCCCGATAGATGACTTGATCGAATGCCCCCATCATCCAACCGGCGTGATAGGAATCGGCTCCCGTGAAGAACGTGCGGCCATTCAGCGATTCAACGGAGTAGACCTTGATCCTTCCTTGCTCGAGGAGGTCCTCGAGGGAGCCGACCAGATGAAATCGCTCGATCTCCTCATGGTCGCCACCGGCGGTGGGGAAGATCAGCACCGGTGTGCCGTAGGTGCCCCACCGAACCAGATTGATGTCTTCTCCGACCCGGTCCGAACGCCAGCGTTCGACTGATTTCACAGGAATTCCTGACCGCCTTCGGTTCCGATAGGGATACGGCTCAACGGCGCCCCTCCCGGCGCTGGTGGCGCGGGTGGGGTCGATCCGACCGAGTTCAAGCGGTCCCGCTCCGTCGATCGCCAGAACTGGAGGAGCCCCCAGTAATGCTCGGTGAAGGTGTCGACCTCGTGGATGGGGAATATCACTTCGACCTTCCGCCTCACGGCTTCGTGGGCCCGATCAGAGGCGAAATATTCCCAGGTGATCTCGTCGAGATCCGCCAGGTGGTTGTCGCAGAACTCGAGGAACCGTTCGGTTTCGAAGAGGCGATGGGCGATGGCGGCGTAGGCGGCGAGTTTCTGCCGGTACGGCATTTCGGTTGCGGCGATCTCCAAGTACGGCGTCCAGTCGGGGTTATGGCGTACCCGCCTCCCCGTGGCTGCCACGAACAACGACCAGCGAATTTTGGCCTTGACCAGCCAGGGCAGGTGATAGTGGAGGCTGGTCACCTGGGAGTCCGGGCAGGCATTGGCGAAGTCGATGGGGTAGAACTCCCCGTCCTTGCGCAGCGACTCACAGGAGTTGAAATCCCAGTTGAAGAAGCTGTTGATTGTCAGCACCATGTCGGCAAGCAACTGCCACTCGTCGGCGTTGACGAAGTTGAAGTCGATCTTGTATCGGTCGTGCAGCGGAGCGGCCGGGTCGTAGCGAATCACGTTGACCTGCGGTCCGACGGCGAGCGTCCGGACGAATAAGTCGAAGGGCTCCACCGCCTCCTGCAGATGCATGATCGAGCGCCCGCTTTGTTCGTAGGCGGCCCGGAGCTGCGCTTCGTTCTCGATGCGTGACACGCCCCGCCATGCACCCCCATCAAAGGGCTTCATATAGCAGGGATACCCGATCTCCTCGGCCACCCGGCCCAGGTCGAAGAGGCGGGCATATTGCTCGAGGGTGACCTGGAGGTCGGGCTGGGTATCGTACTCCTTGGGAGGCAGCAAAAGGGTTCGGGGGATGGGCAAACCCAGCCTCATCATCGCTGCGTATGAAGTGTGTTTCTCCATCGACTGGACGGTGAAAGGATTGTTGAACACGTAGAGGTCGTTGAAGACCACCGCCTTTTTGATCCACTCCCGAGAGGTGTGGTACCAGTGGGTGAGCCGATCGAGCAACACCGCATAGCGAACCGGCTGGCGGAGCGTGAACGGCTCGATCGTGACCCGTTCCACCCGGAACGTAATGGTGTCGTCACCACGGGGGACCTTGGGGTTAAGCCGGGCAATGATGTCCTCGTAAAAGATCGGCCACTCGAGGTCGGCACCCAGCGAGAGCCCGATAGTGAGGGGAAGCTCGGCCATCGGTCGAGACTAACCCGTCATCATTGAGGGAGACCGCAAACCCAGGGTTCCAGCCAACGACTTCGTTGGTTACGGCCCCGAGAATCGGACCGGCCCGGGGAAGAGGAAGGCAAAGGCCTCACCGAGCCGGTCTCGCCAGCTAAGCCAGTCGTGACCGGTCCACGTTTCAACCGTATGAAGGCGAGCACCCCCAGAGCGCAGGATCGGGGCCAGCCGTCGATGAAAGTCGACGAGGCCTTCGTAACGTCCGACGCTCTGATAGATGGACGACTCCCCCAGCACGCTCGGGTCAAACTGGCGGAGAAAGGCGACTACGGGATCGAAAACCCCGGCTGCCCATTCGGCATCGGTGCGGTGGGCATACGACCCGGAGATCGAGGCGACCAAACCGAATCGGTCGGGGTAATGGTAGGCGGCACTCAAGGAGGCAACCGCCCCCAACGACGATCCCATCACCGCCGTGCGGTTAGCCGGGAAGCGTAGTCGCAGGCGACGATCAAGGTGGGGGAGTAGCTCCTCGGCCAGGTGCTGGCTATGAAACGGATTAGCCCCATATTCGGCGATGCGTTGCCAGGGGTCGAGCAGTACCGCCGCCACCGGGGCGATGTCCCCTCTTTCGATCAGACGGTCGAGCGAAGCGGCGAGCCCACCGTAGCGAAGCCAACCCGAGCCATCATGAATCAGGACCAACCCGGCCACCGTGTTGGCCTGGCAGCCGGCCGGGAGGTAAACGTGGTGATGGCGTCGACCACCCAGAGCGTTTGAAGCGACCCGGATTTCAAACAGGTGCCCGCCAGGATCATCGACTGTCATGTACGGGGGAGGCCGGTAGGCGTTGCCGGTCAGGACCGAATTGGTTCCGAACGGGTTGCCGGCCGTGGGAGGGTTGAGCGGATCGGAGATCTCCTGGGAGTGACCGGACCGGACCACCGCCAGTCGGTATTCGATTCGGGCGGTAGCCGGCAGCAACACCGGCAGGCACCAGAGTCCCTTTTTGACCTGGAGGAACGGTCCGGGATCGGGGAAACGGGGCATCCAGGTGACCAGGTGGACGGAATCCGCCTCACCGCGAAAAACCACGACCGTCTGGTCGCGGTTGCGAAAGGGTCTGTCGGCAGCCTTCACCTTCTGGGCCAAGTCGACATCGATAACAGGCGAGGTCTGTCGATCCACCGGTCGGCGAGGATATCGGGGCCCGGGCGCTTCGGGAGTGAGGACTGCCAAACTGTCGCCATGGACACCCCTCGTGAAGCTCAGCCCCGCTGACCGCACCATGCTCGAAGGTGAGCGCGGTCCGGGTGTCGCCTTGGCCATGCGTGTGGTGTCCGAGATGGCGGCAGTAATGGGTGCTGACGGGCTGCTCGACATCACCAGAGCTCACGTCGACTCATGCCTATATCACGGCCAGGTTGGTCTCGACTTCATCGAAAGGCTGGCCGACGGTGGCGCCGCGGTTACGGTTCCGACCACCCTCAATGTTGGGTCACTCGACCTGCTCCATCCCGACCTCTACAGGGGGGACCGCGAGGCGGCGGAGGCTGCCCACCGGCTGATGGACGCTTACGTTGCGATCGGTTGCTCGCCGACCTGGACCTGTGCCCCCTATCAGCTGCCCGGACGGCCCGAGCTCGGAGAGCAGATCGCCTGGGCTGAGTCGAATGCGATCATCTTCGCCAACTCGGTGCTCGGCGCCCGCACCAACCGTTACGGCGACTTTCTCGACATCAGCTGCGCAGTGACCGGTCGAGCACCGGCTGCCGGTCTCCACCTCGATGAGGGGCGGCGAGCCACCCATGTTTTCTGGCTTGACGGCTTGGACGAATGGCTCGACGAGGATTGGATCTACCCGTTGCTCGGTTATCTCGTCGGCCGGGTTGACCCCGCCGGCATTCCCGTGATAGTCGGCTTGGGTGAGGAAGCCACCGAGGACCGGTTGAAAGCGTTTGGTGCGGGAGCCGCCTCCACCGGAGCCGTGGCAATGTTCCATGCCGTTGGGGTGACACCGGAAGCGCCGACCCTGGCCGCCGTCGTCGGCTCACGGGCCTTGCCGGAATCAAGAATCGGACGTGGCGAACTCGAGGCGGCCCGTCGACGGATAACCACCGCCCTGACCGAAGACGTCGGTGCGGTTTCGCTTGGAGCGCCGCACTATTCGGCGACGCAACTGGAGCGACTAGCCGTCGCGGTGGATGGGAAGCGGGCATCGATCCCGGCTTACGTGAACACCAGCCGGGCGGCCGCGGCCGAGGCGGCGCCAGCCGTTCACGTGCTGGAAGGCGCCGGATTTACGATCGTCACCGACACCTGCACGTACATCACGCCGATCATCGACCCGACCGTGCGGGTGGTGATGACCGACTCGGCCAAGTGGGCGTACTACGCACCGGGGAACCTTGGAGTCGGTGTGGTTTACGCCTCCACCAGTGATTGTGTCGCCCGCGCCGTGGAGGGTTGGAGATGAACCATCCACCGCTGATCCTCACCGAGCCCCTCTCCTTCTGGGGCGGCCTTGATCCGCGGACGGGACTGATAACCGACGTGAATCATCCCCAGGTCGGGCAGTCGATAACCGGCAGGGTTCTGGTCATGCCCCACAGCCGCGGCTCCTCCTCTTCGCCGTCGGTATTGGCCGAGGCGTTGCGTCTGGGCACGGGTCCGAAGGCCATCGTGCTCGACCAACTGGACCCGATGATCGCCGTGGGGGCGCTGGTGGCCCGACTGTTGTACGGAATCGAATGTTCCGTTGAGGTGAGGCCCCGGTAGCCTGTCGGCCGATGCGGATACTTGTCACCGGCGGCGCAGGGTTTGTCGGCAGCCACACGAGCGTCGCCCTAATCGTCGCCGGTCACGACCTGATCATCGCCGACAACCTCGCCAACGCCAGGCCGACGGTGCTCGAGCGGATTCGCCAGTTGACCGGGGTTGCTCCCCAGTTCCACAAGATAGATGTTGGCGACCAGTCGCAGCTCGAGCGGGTGGTGGCCGGGGCGGGGATCGACGCGGTGATCCACCTAGCGGCGTATAAGGCTGTGGGGGAGTCGGTGGAGACGCCGCTCAAGTACTACGACAACAATGTCGCCGGAACCGTCAGGATGCTGCAGGTCCTGGAACGGCATGGCATCCACAACTTGGTTTTCTCCTCGTCATGCACCGTGTACGGCGAACCGGCTTCGCTGCCGCTCACCGAGGATGCTCCGGTTGGCAAGGCCACCAATCCGTACGGGTGGACCAAGATCATGATGGAGCAGGTGATGGCGGACCTGGTGGTCGCCGCCCCCGACTGGTCGATGACCTTCCTTCGCTATTTCAACCCGGTCGGAGCCCACCAATCCGGCCTCATTGGTGAAGCACCGAATGGCGTCCCCACCAATCTGATGCCCTATATCGCCGAGGTGGCAGCCGGTGTTCGCCCCTATGTCCGGGTCTTCGGTACCGACTACCCAACGCCCGACGGAACCGCCATTCGCGACTTTGTCCACGTTGTGGACGTGTCCGAAGGACATGTCGCGGCGGTCGAGCATCTGACCGGAAAGGCAGGCTGTCACACTTACAACTTGGGGACTGGCCGGGGCACGTCGGTTCTGGAGTTGATCCGTGAGTTCGCCACCACTACCGGGGTGGACATTCCGTGGGAGCCCCACCCACGGCGGTTGGGGGATGTCGCCGCCACCTGGGCGTCAGTTGATAAAGCGGCTAGCGACTTGGCTTGGAAAGCCGAGCGAGATCTGGCCACGATGTGCGTCGATGCCTGGCGCTGGCAGCAGGCCGGCGGCCACTAAGCCCTACCAACATTCCCCTACCGCCTGCACTAGTTTCTGGGGCGTGCAGACCTTGGCCACGGATACGACTCTCGCCGAAGCCGTTGCAGCACAAATTGGTACCGGTCTGGAGCCCGACCGAAGACACCAAGCCGGCGAATTCGCTCGCGCTTACCTTCGACGGATCCCTCCCGACGACCGCCGGACCACCGAGGAGTGGCTGGCCGAGGTCCGTGGAGTCTTCGACTTCGTAAACGTGCGCACGGACGAAGTAGCGGTGCGGGTGTTCAACCCGGAGGCAGCAACCGACGGTTATTCGTCAAACGGAACTGCGGTGGAAGTCAGTATCGAGGACAGCCCCTTCCTGCTCGATTCGGTTAGCAACGAGATCCAGGCCCACGGTCTGGAGGTGGTGAGGGTCACTCATCCAGTGTTGGGCATCACCAGAGACCATGAGGGACGCATCCAGTCGATCGGTGATGCCCGCCACGCTCGGCACAAAGAGTCGGTCGAGCACTACGAACTCGACCGGCGCTTGTTCGACGCCGATTTGCCCGGTTTGGAGCGGTCATTGCGCGGAGTGCTGGCGGACGTACGGGCTGCCGTTCGCGACTTCCACCAAATGAACGATCGGATCAATCGGATGTCGGAGCTGGCCCGGGGGGCAGCGGGCTTCTTTCCGGAGGCGGAGGTGGGGGAGGCCATCGCCCTTCTCCAATGGCTTCGGGACAACAACTTCATCTTTCTCGGGTACCGCGAATACCGCGTCGTTGACACCGACGGTCGGCCTTCCGTCATGGTTGTTCCCGAGAGCGGGCTGGGCATCCTTGGTGAGACGTCCCGCTCCAAATTGGCCGCTCCCGTGCCGCTCGACTCGCTGCGCCCGGAGCTGGCCGCCCGGTACACCAAAGGTGAACTGCTCGTCATCACCAAGACCAACCGGCTTTCGACAGTCCATCGCCGGGCCAAACTCGACTACTTCGGGGTGCGGATCATCGGGCCAACCGGCGCCACTGTCGGCGAGGCTCGAATGGTCGGCTTGTTCACCTCGAAGGCGTTTATGGCACCGGCGTCGCATGTCCCGATCCTTCGCCGAAAGCTGGCCGAAATCGTCAGCAAAGAGGACCTCATCGAGGGGTCGCACGACCACAAGGCTGTCATCCAGATCTTCGAAGGCTTCTCCAAACACGACTTGTTCACGGCGCCCACCGCCGAGCTTCGCAAGGTCATCATGGGGCTTCTCGCCCTCCAGGAGACCCATCATGTGAGGCTTTTTGTGCGCCGTGACCTCCTCGAGCGGAGCGTCTCGATCCTGGTAGCGCTGCCCCGCGATCGATTCAATGCGGACCTTCGCAAGAAGCTTCAGGACCTCTTCATGCGCCGCTACAACGGGATGTCGGTCGACTATCACCTCGAGCTCGGTGAAGCCGACCCGGCCCAAATCCACTTCACTGTTTGGGTCGAAGGCGCCATCCCTGAAGTTGCGTACGGCGAGCTCGAAGGAGAGGTGCTCGCCCTCACCAGAACCTGGACCGACCGCTTGACCGAGAAGCTCGAGGAGACGTGGCCACCCAACGTGGCAAAGCGGGTGGGGGAGCAGTGGAGTGCTCGGTTCCCCGACTACTACAAGGTTTCTGCTCCCCTCGCCTCGGCTGCCGAAGATGTCGCGGCTCTCGATGAACTTTCGCGAGTGGGTGGCGACTTCCTGGTGGGCCTTCGCAATGAGGTGGAGGCGGGCGAAGACCTCACCCGGGTCCTGCTGTACCGATCTGACGGAAAGCAACCACTTTCCGAGCTCGTGCCTGCCCTCGAAGACCTCGGCCTACGTGTGATTGAGGAGGTGCCGACCCGTATCTCCGGCGGCGGGCAGTTCTTTCTGCACGACTTCGGTGTAACCGGGATCGACGATCAACCGCTTGACCTGTCGGGTTGCCAGGATCGGGTGTCTCAGGCTCTCACTGCCGTCTGGGCCGGGACCTCTGAATCCGACGAACTCAACCGGCTGGTCATCACCGCCAATCTCACGCACTGGGAGGTCGGCATCCTCCGGGCATACCGCGTTTACCAGCGGCGGATTTCGCCTTCGTTCACCGTTGGCTACCTCACAGAGACCATCAACGCCTATCCCGAGGTCGCCTCCGATCTGATCCACCTATTCAGAGCCAAATTTGAGCCCCGAGAAGACTCAACACAGCAGGACTCGCCCGATCCTGCCCCGATCAAAGAGAGAATTCTGACGAGGCTCGACGCCATTCCCTCGCTCGATCAGGACCGCATACTCCGTGGTCTCTTCCGGTTGATCGAGGCCACCCTCCGTACCAACGCCTTCCGACCCGGTCGGGTCAACCTTGCCTTCAAGTTACGGTCGGCGGACGTCCCGGACATGCCTGCGCCGATCCCGTTTGCCGAGATCTTCGTCTACGGACCGGCCATGGAAGGAATCCACCTGCGGGCTGGTCCCGTCGCCCGGGGAGGACTCCGCTGGTCGGACCGGCGAGAGGACTACCGGACCGAAGTCCTCGGATTGATGAAGGCCCAGGTCACCAAGAATGCCGTGATCGTCCCCACCGGCGCCAAGGGGGGTTTCGTATTGCGGAAGCCGCCGGCCCAGCCGGCGCAGATTCTGGAAGAAGTCCGGACCCAATACGAGTCCTACATCCGGGCACTGCTCGACGTGACCGACAATCTGGTGAAGGGCGAGGCGGTCCATCCGGAGCGGGTGCTGGCTCACGACGGATCCGACCCGTATTTGGTGGTCGCCGCCGATCGGGGGACAGCCACCTTCTCCGACCTGGCCAACGCCATCGCCGCCGAATATGGCTTTTGGCTCGATGACGCTTTCGCCTCGGGTGGTTCGGCTGGATATGACCACAAGGTCCTTGGCATCACGGCCCGCGGGGCGTGGAGATCACTCGAACGGCATTTCCTCGAACTCGGGATCGATCCCCATCGGGAGCCCATCACGGTCATCGGAATCGGCGACATGTCGGGCGATGTCTTCGGGAATGGGATGTTGGGCTCCGACAAGATGAAGGTGATCGCGGCGTTCGATCATCGTCACATCCTGATCGACCCTGACCCTGACCCGACGGCCTCCTACCTCGAACGACAACGGCTTTTCGGGCTTCCACGGTCGTCTTGGGATGACTATGACCGCACGTTCCTGTCTGAGGGTGGGGGAGTGTTCCCCCGGACGGCTAAACAGATCCAACTTCCACCCCGGGCGCAAGCCGCGCTGGGAGTCGATCAATCAACTTGGACTCCAAACCGGCTGATCAACGCAGTCTTGAAGGCTCCGGTCGACCTGTTCTGGAACGGCGGAATCGGGACATATGTGAAGGCGAGCACCGAGGGGCACGAAATGGTGGGGGACCGGGCCAACGACGCGGTGCGGGTCGACGCCTCCGAGCTGCGTTGCCGGGTGGTGGTTGAAGGCGGCAATCTGGGACTGACCCAGGCGGCCCGAGTCGAATATGCCCTCGCTGGGGGAAAAGTCAACACCGATTTCATCGACAACTCGGGCGGCGTGAACTGCTCGGATCGCGAGGTCAACCTCAAGATTCTCCTGGGCCTGGCCGAGCAGCGGGGTGAGTTAACCCGGCCCGACCGCGACAAGCTGGTGGCCGGGGCCGCCGATGAGGTCGTACAGGCGATTCTCTACGACAACTTCCAGCAAGCGCAGATGTTGTCCCAGGAAGAGGGCGCCGCCCTTCGCCGGATCAGCGCCCATGAACATCTGATGGTCGAATTGGAGCAGCAAGGCATCCTTGATCGGAAGCTGGAGGGAGTGCCTTCGACCGAGTTGCTGGCCGAGAGGGGTCGCAACGGACGGGGGTTGACCAGACCCGAGTTGGCGGTGCTATTGGTTGACGCCAAGAGAAGCATCTACGAATCGTTGGTAGTTTCCGACCTGATCGACGATCCGATGCTGCTCGGCGACCTGCGGCGATATTTCCCCAACGAAGCTTTCACCCGCTTCAGTCATCTCATACCCGAGCATCCCCTGAGGCGAGAGCTCACCGCCACTCTGTTGGCCAATGATGTGGTAAACAGCCTCGGCGTCACGTTCGTCAGCCGGATGATCGCCCGCAGCGGCGCCATCCCGGCGGCAGTAGTCAAGGCCTACCGAATCGCCCGCGACATCTCAGTTGCGCAGCCCCGCTGGGAGGCGATCGAGCGCTTGGTCGACAAGGTCGACCTGCCGGTCTGGCTTGAGCTCATGACCGGAGCCGACCGGGTCGTCGCCTCCCTCGCCCGCCACTACCTCGCCCACCCCCACGCCGAGCCTCTGACCGAAATCATCGAGGCCGATCTTCCCGGGTTCGCCGCCTTCGAGGAGGCGCTGGCCGAGGTGGGCACGGCGCGGTGGCCGGAAGCCATCGAGGCCGAAGAGGCCAGGTTGGTCGAGGCAGGGGTGCCGGTGGAACTCGCTCGCCGACATTTACTCCGGCGCCAGCTGGTTCACGCCCCCAACGCCTTCGACTTGGCTGCCGCCTTCGATCGTAAGGTTCCCGAGGTGGCCGAGATTATGTTCGCCGCGGGGGAGGTCGTCGGCCTCGATCGATTGGAGAGGCTGGCGGCCGGCTACACCTTCACCGACTCGTGGCAAAGGTGGGCCCTCGAGGCGCTCGAGGATGACATGGTGGGGATCCGCAGTCGCCTGACCAAACGAGTCCTTCAGGCCGGGGCCAAACTTTCGCCGGCTGAAGCCCTCGACCGATTCGTTACTGAGCACAGTGCCGGCGTCGGAAGGCTGAGCTCCTTCCTAAAAGGTTTGGGAACCGACCAGCCCGACAATCTGGCCCCGCTCATGATCGGGGTGCGCCAGCTCCGGGCGCTGGTGGATTGAAGTCATCGGCTCTGACACTCACGCGAAGACGCAGGCCCGAAGGTAACATAACGGTGATTATGGGCGTTCAGTATCCCACGGCCTTGGGCTCGAGGCGGAGGGCACGGAGGCCGGCGGCCGCTCCGTACAGCTGCCAGAGGGCGGCCTGATGACTGCCGGTATTCCCCGCTTCCGCCAGATCGTTGTCGATGTCTTCCATCGCTGCCTCCAGCACGTAGATGGCGTCCGCCAACTGCGATAGCGTTGAGCGTGACAGGAGGACGTCGTCTGAGGACAGCCCGTGACGGGCGGCGAGGTGGCGTGCCTCGAAGGCTCGCTGGCGGTGGCTCCGCCGGCAATAAAGCGGTGGTCGCCCCGGGCCGGGTGTGCGCCGAAACTGCCTCCCACACCAAAGACAACGACTCAGGGAGCTTAACGTCACAGTGACGTAATACTAGCGGCTGAAGCGGACAGGCAGATGCGAATCACCGATCAGGCCGATCAGGAGAGAGTCGAGATCCGCTCGACGAGCAGCCGGGCGAAGCGCTCTCCATCCAAGCCCACCCCAACGCGGGCGTTGGGCGTGGCCGATGTGACATGCCAACGGTCAACCACCGTGCGGCCCCTGGTTAGATCTGATTGGGTCTCCACCGTGACGTAACACTCATCGGTTTCCATCAGGTCGGGCCAAATGAGATGGGCGACCGCCAGGGCATCGTGAATCGGGACGCCCCCTCCCTCAAAGTGTCGGGGGTGATGCGTGATGAAGTAATCGAGCAGTTCGGCAACGAAGCGGCCAACCTTTCCTCGGCCCCTGAGCTGCTCGGCGTGGCTTCGGTTGAGAAGAGCGAGATGGGTCACGTCGAGGCCGACCATCGTGAGGGGAACACCGGAGTGGAACACCCGGTAGGCCGCCTCGGGATCGACGTAGATGTTGAATTCGGCGGCGGGAGTGACGTTGCCCGTGCCGATCGACCCACCCATCAGGACAATCGCCCCCAGGCGATCGATGACCTTCGGGTAGCGACTCAAGAGCATCGCCACGTTGGTCAGGGGGCCGATCGGTATGAGAGTGACTGGAGACGAAGATCCGAAGACTTTCTCGGCGAGAAGGTCGACGGCGTGGACAGGCAGGGCCCCGATGGTTGGATCGGGTAATTCTGGTCCATCGAGCCCGCTCTCACCGTGGACGTACTCCCCCACCACCAGCGCACGGATGAGCGGCCGATCGGCACCGGCGGCGATCGGGATGTCGGGCCGGCCGGCCAGCTCGAGCACTTTCAGGGCATTACGAGTGGTCTTGTCCAAGGTGGTGTTTCCAGCCACTGTCGCGACCCCCAACACTTCGAGTTCCGGGCTGGCCAGCGCCAAGAGCAGGGCGATGGCGTCGTCGTGGCCGGGGTCACAATCGATCAGGACAGGTTGACTCATCGCCCGAGCGCCGCGTCCACCTCGGCGGCCGTGGGAAGGGACGGTTGGGCCCCTTCTTTGGTGGCGGCGAGCGCTCCGGCAGTCACCGCCCGGTTGAGGGCCCGCTCGGGCGATGCCCCGTCGATGAGTCCGATGGTGATTGCAGCTACGAAGCAGTCGCCCGCCCCGACCGTGTCGACCACCCGAACAGCCGGAGGTATGGCCTTGGCAACCTGGCGCCCATGGCGGAAGAGTATCGCTCCCGAGGCGCCCTGGGTTAGCGCTACCAGCCCCTTGCATTCGGCGAGGTCATCACCGAGGGCGGCGTGCTCGACCTCGTTGACTACCACCAGATCAGCTCGGCGCAGCACTTCAACCGGCACCTTGCGCGCCGGAGCGGCGTTCAAACAGAAAAAGCCGGTGCAGCGAGCAGCGGCGGAAACCACGGTTTCCATCGGAATTTCGAGCTGGCAGATGACCGACTCTCCGGGTTCAAACTCGACCGCATCGGGGGTGAGGCTTCGGTTGGCCCCGGGGGCGACGGCGATCTGGTTTTCGCCGCTCTCGGCGACCAATATGGCGGCGATTCCCGTGGGGAGGGTGCCATGGGTCCAGCAGCGCTCGAGGTCTACGCCCTCCTCTTCGAGCAGTGACAGGGCATGGGTGGCGGCGTCGTCGTCCCCGACCGCCGCCACCAGCGATACCGCCGCTCCCAACCGACGGGCGGCAAGAGCCTGGTTGCCACCTTTGCCTCCGGGGTGGCTAGAGAAGACCCCGTCGGTGACCGTCTCACCCGGTACAGGCAGGGAGGGCACACGGATCACCAGGTCGAGGTTGACACTCCCGATCACGGTGACCGCGGCCATGGGAATCGACGATAGCCTCGATACACTCGACAACCCTTGCTACCGCCTCGACCCGACCCGCGTGTGATCGAGGCGCTCGAGGCGCTGGGTGCAGATTATGAAGTCCTCCCCTGCGACCCCGACCTGGCGGACACCAACGCTTTCTGCGCCGCGTACGGCATCCCGCTCGAGCGTTCCGCCAACACCATCGTCGTGGCGTCGAGGCGGCCGGAGGGCAAACACGTCGCCTGTCTCGTCCTCGCCACCACTCGACTCGATGTCAATGGTGTGGTGCGCCGGCGACTCGGGGTGAAGAAGGCTTCTTTCGCTCGCCCGTCCGAGACCATGTCCCTCACCGGTATGGCGATCGGCGGGGTCACTCCTTTCGGGCTCGATGACGGACTTCCCGTCTGGGTTGATAGCCGGGTGATGGAGCCCGATTGGGTGATAATCGGTGCCGGCACCCGAGAAGCGAAGGTGCGGATCGCGCCCGCGTTGCTTGAGCGCCTGTCGAACACCGAAGTCGTGTCAGACCTGGCTCAGGTGCCGGGAAGTTCGGGTCCGGCCGAGGGCGCGCCGGAGTAGCAGCGTGTAGCCGACCAAACCAATCGCGGTGAAGGCAAACCACTGGATGGCATATACCAGGTGATTGCCTTCGTCGGTGGTGATCGGCGCCGGAAGGGGGACCGGCAGCTCGGTGCTGACCCCGGTCGTTCGAATCAGGTAGACGGGCAGCAGCTCCCAGGGCAAGGTCTCACCCAAAGAGTCGAGATCGATACGGGCAATCGGGCCTCGGCTGGCACCGGCGTCACTGGACGGTCCGAAACGAGCCCTGGTTTGGGTGAGGCGAATCAACCCGGTTAAGGCTAACACACCTTCTGGCGGACGGGCAGATACCGGGGCGACATCCATTTCGAGCGGGACCCAGCCGCGATTGACCAGGACCGCCCGCCGATCTTCGAGCACCAGGGGGGTAACTACATGGAACCCGGCGATGCCTTCGTGCACCTGTGACCGCACCAGTACTTCATGGTCCGGGCGAAACACCCCGATCGCGGTTGCTGGACGGAACTCCAGGGAGTCCACATCGGTCCCCGCTCCGTCAACCAGCTCCGTGATCGGAAGCGGCGCGGAGGTCATACGGGCGGCCATCACAACATTCTCGACTCTGCGGTCCTCAAGCCGCCTCAACTGCCAGAAACCGAGATTGACAAACAGCAGGCAGGCGGCGAGGGCGAGAATGTGTCCGACCAACCAGCGCCGGCTGCGGAGGATAGAAGACATTGCTCCCAGCTTGGAGGCGTTCGCAGGCTCGGTTCAGATCGGGGCTAGGCGGCTAAAGGAAGCTCGTCGCCTTCGTCGGCCAGCAGCGCTTCGGCGACCGTCATGGCGTCGCCATGTCCGCGCACAGCAACGGGGAGAGTTAGCCAGCGTGTGATGGCCGCTCCTCGGTCGCGACCGGCATCTTGCAAAAGGCGGGCGAGGTCGTCAGTCCAGTACCAGTTGGGCTTGATCGAAGCCATGTCCACACCTCCTTCACCTTGCCAGGACCACCCAGTCTACGGCGGGGGTCAAGGTCGTGGCAGCCCTTAGATCTGGGCGAGGAGCTCCTCGAGACCGGGCATGGCCGGCTGCTCACGCTCGATGGCTTTGACCAACTTCCGGGCAGCCTCCTTGTCACCGGCGGCCAGGGCCACCCGGGCGGCGACAAACCAGGATCGAACCTCTGATTCTGGGGCCGCGCTGACGAGACGGCCCGGGCGTATCACTCGCCAGGCGTCCGCCACTCTGCCTCTATCGAGAAGGTGGCTGGCGTAGACGACAGCCGCCTCCCTCTCGGTGTCTCGATCACCACCGAGCTCTCTGAACGTCTCCCAGGTTTTGTCGACGTCCGAGGACCTTCCGAGGGCACGAAGGCAGTCCATCTCTACCGGCATGTGAGTGGTTGCGCCGGTGAGGCGGCGGAAGGCGCGAAGCTCCTGGAGGGCTGGTAGCCACCTCTCCGTGAAGTAACTGGCCAATCCGAGCAACTCTCGGATGGTCGACGACCGGGGGGAGAGAGCCTTGGCCTGGGTCAGATGCTCGATGGCTGGCCTAAACCGCTCTTGGGCGTATTGCGCAATCCCCTCCTCCAGGTGACGGATCGTTGCGTCGCGTCGATCTTTGGGCGTCGAGCGGTTGATGTCGTCCCGGACCCAACGAGGCAGCGATCCGGACGTGACGGCAGTGATGGAGCGCGAGCGGTCGGGACGGTCGATGGTTTGTCGAATCGGCGCCGAGTCGCCCCGCCGGGGCCCCGGAGCACGCCTCGATGAAGAACTCGGGGGGTTCCCCCGACTACGCCGGGGTATCTGGTCACCGTTCATCGATTCTTCGCCATCCTCGATCTCTATGGGCGTTCAAATCCACACGCGACCAGGGGGCCGGCACCGTGTCTGGTGCGGCCCCCTGATCCGAAAAAATGTCCGGCGGTGACCTACTCTCCCAGGGGTGTGAACCCCAAGTACCATCGGCGCTGGCGGGTTTCACTTCCGTGTTCGGAATGGAAACGGGTGGTTCCCCACCGCTAACGCCACCGGACAAGACTTCGAGCCACTCGGCAACCCGAGCACTCCATAGCGAGCACGTTGATCCTGAATTCAATCCAAGCCCTCGGCCGATTAGTACCGGTCGGCTACATGCATTACTGCACTTCTACCTCCGGCCTATCAACCTGGTCATCTGCCAGGGGCCTTACCGGGTTATCCCGTGGGAGATAAAATCTCAGGGAGGGTTTCGCACTTAGTAGCTGACAGCGCATATCCCGACCCGACATAGAAAACGAGCCCGACACTGCTAAGACCAACAAGCACACCGCCCGAACGGCCAACCCCGTCCTCTC
>JBQTHI010000049.1:0-1725 GCA_052390035.1 Actinomycetota bacterium
ATGAGGAGCGGATGCGCCACCCCACCACCAAACCGCTGAGGGCCATGATCAGCACCACCAGGCCGTTGTTGAGGAGGTCGCTGGTGGTACGGCCGATGAGAACGGCGGATTGGGCCATCGGCAGTGATCGGAAGCGGTCGATGATTCCCTTCTTGATGTCGTCGGCCAGGCCGGCGCCTGTGATGGTGGCGCCGAACACCACGGTCTGCACGAATATGCCGCCCATCAGGTATTCGCGA
This sequence comes from Actinomycetota bacterium, assembly GCA_052390035.1. Taxonomy (GTDB): domain Bacteria; phylum Actinomycetota; class Acidimicrobiia; order Spongiisociales; family ZC4RG35; genus JBQTHI01. The sequence continues at coordinate 240 of JBQTHI010000049.1, forward strand.
TAGGAGAGGCCCGGCACCTCGATGGCGCTGCCGAATATGTAGGCGAAAAGCAGCACGAACATGATCGGTTGGACGGTCGAAAAGACCAGCAGATCGGGAATTCGGGTGATCTTCAGCAGATTGCGCTTGGCCATCACCCTTCCATCCGCCAGTGCCATTCGAAGGCGGATCACCGTCGGCCTCTCCGTTTGGCCGGTTCGGGACCCTCCCCGTCTTGGGCCGCATGCCCGGTGAGCGTCAGAAACACGTCGTCGAGAGTGGGACGACGCAGGGAGAAGTCGAGAGGAACGATCCCTTGCTCATCCATTTGCCGGATGGCCTCCAGGATCGAATGGCCCCCGCCTGTCACCGGAACGGTGAGATGGTGGGCGACAGGGTCAATATCCACCTTGCCGCTGCCGACGCGTTCGAGGATTTGGGCGACGGCGGCGACCTCCGAGTGGTTCTTGACCGAGGTCTCGAGGCGTTCGCCGCCGACCCGTCGCTTCAACTCGGCCGATGTGCCCTCGGCGATGACCCGCCCATGATCGATCACCGCCACCGAATCGGCTAGCTGGTCGGCTTCGTCGAGGAAATGGGTGGTGAGGAGCAGGGTCGCTCCCTCCGACACCAGCTGAGAAATGACCTCCCAGAGCTCAATCCGGCTACGCGGATCGAGGCCGGTGGTCGGTTCGTCGAGGAACAACACCGGGGGTTTGGCTACCAGCGCCCCGGCTAGGTCGAGGCGCCGGCGCATCCCGCCCGAAGAGGTTTTGACCAGGCGGTCACCGGCGTCGGTGAGGTCGAACTGTTCGAGCAGCTCCCGGGCCCGGTGACGACTGGTCTGGCGGTCGAGGTGATAAAGCCGTCCCACCATGTCGAGATTCTCAAACCCGGTGAGGTTCTCATCGACGGCGGCGTACTGGCCGGAAAGCCCGATGAGCCGTTTCAGGGCCCTTGCCTGGGTGTGCACATCCAGACCGGCGACCTCCGCTCTCCCGTGATCGGCCTGAAGAAGGGTGGTGAGAATGTGGACCGTGGTGGTTTTTCCGGCGCCGTTGGGACCGAGCAATCCCATCACGGTTCCCTCCGGGACTACCAACGAGAGGCCGTCAAGGGCGACGACGTCGCCATAAGTCTTGCGAAGACCTTCAACGATGATGGCGTTGGACACGAACCCGCCACGATACATCTCGAACTTGGGGCTGTAACCAACGAGATCGTTGAATGGAACCCGGGGTTCGCAGTTTGTTTACTCCCCGGCGATGGCTATCACCTCGCCGGCGGCCGTGGTGACTACTACTACCCCGGGCAGCACCACCACTTCATCCCTGATGGCGGCACCCGCCGAGAACTGCCAGACCGCTTGGCCCGACTCTGCATCGATTGCGTACACGGTGCCGCTCTGGCTGCCGACATAAAGGAGGTCCCCGGCCAGCACCGGGGCGGTGGTGATCAGGTTGTCGGCGGCGAAGGGCTCTTCCCAGGGCGAGATGAGCAGACCCTC
>JBQTHI010000050.1:0-10509 GCA_052390035.1 Actinomycetota bacterium
TGGACTGGCCACCCATCACGCGCCGGCCCCTCACCCTTTTGGCAAACGAGATGGGAATCCGCCGCTGCGCCTGATCGATATAGATGATCGCCACGATCATGAGGAGGAAGGCGAGTACGACGGAGGCGAACAATCCGTACCGACCGATGGCGCCGGTGCTTCCCCAAAGCTGGCCGAAGATGGCAGGAAACTGGCTCAGGATCGAGATGAAGATCAAAAGCGACATGCCGTTGCCAATTCCTCGCTGAGTGATCAACTCGCCAAGCCACATCACAAAAGCGGTGCCGGCGGTCATGGTGAGGATGATGAGCGCCACCCGCCCCGGGTTGTAGTTCGGGATCAGGTCGATGCCGTTGGTGAAGCGGCCGATGTGGAAGAGGTAGGTAAACCCGGCGGACTGGATGGCGGCCAGGGCGACAGTCAGGTATCGCGTCCATTGGGTGATGACCTTGCGCCCGCTCTCACCTTCTTCCTGGAGGGCCTGAAGACGGGGGATGACCACAGTCAAGAGCTGCATGATGATGGTGGAGGTGATGTAGGGGAGGATCCCGAGCGCTAACACCGAGAATTGCTCGAGAGCGCCACCCGAAAACAGGTTGAGTAGGCCGTAGATGCCGCCCGCCTGCTGTTGGGCTTGAAATATGCGAACAGCCTCCAGATCGATCCCGGGTACTGGCACCGCCGTTCCCAGGCGATAAACGGCAAACATCGCCATGGTGAAGAGGATTTTCCCCCGCAGATCGGCGATCGTGAACATGTGGCGGAAGAGAGAGAGCATCGCCTAACTCGCCATGGTTGGGTTATCGGCCCCGGGAAGCGAGGCGCCGGACCGCGCCTTTGACACCGAGCGCATCCGGAGGGCGGCGCCGAGCGTCGAGGCGTAGGTGCTCGACACTCTCATTGCACTAGTTCTACCGTGCCGCCGGCCGCCTCGATCTTTTGCCGGGCGGTTTCCGAGAAGGCATGGGCGTGGACACTCAATGCGCGATCGAGGTCCCCGAGGCCAAGAACCTTGACCCGCCCATCGTGTTTGACCATCCCCCTCCGGCGAAGCTCGTCGGGGGTAACCACCCCGCCGGCCGCGAACCGGGAAAGCGCAGCGAGGTTGATCACGGCATACGTTTCCTTGTTCGGATTGCGGAATCCTTTGAGCTTTGGTATCCGCATCGACATCGGGGTCTGGCCACCTTCGAATCCTGGGCGGAGCTTGTTGCGAGCCTTGAGCCCCTTGGTCCCACGACCGGCTGTCTTGTGGCGTCTCCCCCCGGGCCCCCGCCCAACCCTTACGGGCTTTTTCTTCGACCCGGTGGCCGGCTTCAGATCGTGTAGCTGTAGCTGCTCACCCATCTTCGTTCCTCTTCTTGCGCGCCGCCGTAGGGGTCTTGCCCCCTTCCGACACCTCGACTAAGTGGCGGACTCGGTGAATCATCCCCCGCACCGATGGGTTGTCGGGAAGCTCGACCGTCGAATTGAGCTTGCCCAGGCCCAGCCCCTCCACCGTGGCGCGGGTCTTCGGCTTCTCCCCGATCAGTGACCTGCGCAGAGTCACTTTCATCCGTGGTTGAGCGTCGTCGGTCATCGCCTCCACCTCAGTTTCGGGCCCGTAGTGCTTCAGCGCTGCGATAAGACGCCAGCAGTCCTGGAGGAGCGATCTCTTCGGGTCGCTTTCCCCGGAGGGCGGCGACTTGTTCCGGCCGCCGCTGGCTGGTGAGGGCATTCATGGCCGCCTGCGCCACGTTGATGTGGGTAGGGGAGCCAAGCGACTTGGCCAGCGCGTCTTTGATACCTGCTGCCTCGAGGATCTGGCGGACTGCGCCGCCCGCGATTACTCCGGTGCCCGGTGAGGCAGGCTTGATCATGACCCGGGATGCTCCCTGTACGCCCAATGCCTCGTGAACGATCGTTTGGCCCGCCATCGGGATCAACACCATCTGTTTGCGCGCTGCTTCCATCCCCTTCTGGATGGCGCTGGGGACTTCACGGGCTTTGCCGTATCCGATCCCCACACGCCCATTGCCGTCACCGACGACCACCAGGGCTGTGAAGCTGAACCGCTTGGCGCCCTTGGTGACCTTGGCGACCCGGTTGATGTTGATGACTCTCTCGTCGAATTGCAGATCTGCCATAGATGCTCCTCAGAACTCCAGACCGGCCGCCCGGGCACCGTCGGCGAGCGACTTCACCCGACCGTGATAGGCGAAACCTCCGCGGTCGAAAACCACCGACCCCACCCCCGCCTGGCGGGCGCGTCCCCCGATGAGCTTGCCTACTTCGGCGGCAGTCTCCTCGTTCAAGCGCCGATCCCGGAGCCCCGATTCCTGGGATGAAGCGGCGGCCAGGGTCCGACCCGAGACATCATCGATGACCTGCGCATAGATGTACCGGTTGCTTCTGAACACGGAGAGGCGAGGGCGTTGCGCTGTTCCCGAGATTCCTTTCCGGATGCGGATCTGTCGGTGCCGGCGAGCCTCCTTTCGGTTGGACTGTTGGCGGGTAGGGCTCATCGCTTGCCTGCCTTGCCCGCCTTGCGCCGGACATGTTCGTCCACGTAACGAATCCCTTTGCCTTTGTAGGGTTCGGGTGGTCGAAGCTTACGAACGTCGGCGGCGACCTGTCCCACGGCTTCTTTGTCAACTCCGGAGACAATGATCCTGGTTGGTTCGGGCACTTCGAAGGTGACCCCGGCCGGGGCCGCCACCTTGACGGGATGGCTGAAGCCGAGCTGCAGCTCGAGCTCCGGTCCTTTGAGCACCGCCCGATACCCGACCCCGACAATGGCCAGTTCACGGCTGAAACCGGCGGATACTCCCTGCACCATGTTGGCCAGAAGGGCGCGGGAAAGCCCGTGCAGGGCCCTGGTCTGGCGAGAGTCGTCGGGACGGCTGACGCTCAAAATCCCGTCCTCTAACGAAACTCCCAGACGTTCGGGGAAGGTCCGTTCTAGCACGCCTTTGGCGCCCTTGACGGTCACCCGGGGACCCTCCACCTTCACGTCGACCCCGTCCGGAAGGATGATGGGCTTTTTTCCAACCCGGCTCATGTCACCAGACCTCACACAGCACTTCGCCGCCCAATCGACGACGACGCGCCTCGCGGTCCGCCAACAGCCCCTGGGACGTGGATACCACTGCCAGGCCCAGCCCACCCTGGACCCGGGAAATCTCGGCAGCTTCCCGGTATACCCGGTGACCGGGCCGGGAGACTCGCCTCATCCCCGAGATGGCGGGTGTGCGGCGGGTCCCGTAACGAAGGAACACCACGAGGGTCGGGTGGCGTCCTTCACCGGACATCTCAAACCGCTCGATGTATCCCTCAGCGGCCAGAATCCGGGCGATCCCTTCCCGCAGCTTGGAGAAAGGCATCTGCACACGGTCATGTCCCACGGCCACCGCATTGCGGATGCGGGTGAGCATGTCGGCGATCGGATCAGTCATCATGATTACCACGAAGCCTTTCTGATGCCGGGCAACTCGCCGCGGGCGGCAAGCTGGCGCATGCAAATCCGGCAAAGCCCGAAATCACGAAGGAAAGCGCGAGCTCTCCCACATCGCTGGCAGCGGCTGTAACCCCGTACCTTGAACTTCGGCTTGCGATTGGCTTTCAGGATTAGTGACTTCTTGGCCATTCAACGTGCTCCTAAGCCCTGGCTTCTTGCTTACGGAAAGGGAAGCCAAAGGCATCGAGTAGAGCCCTGGCATGGTCGTCGTCGGTAGCCGAAGTGCAGATGGTGATGTCCATCCCGCGGATGGCTGCCACCCGGTCGAAGTCGATCTCGGGAAATATCAGCTGTTCGGTCACTCCAAAGCTGTAGTTGCCCCGGCCGTCAAAAGCCCGGGGGTTGAGTCCCCGAAAGTCTCGAATACGGGGGATCGACACGGCCAGCAGACGATCGAAGAACTCCCACATTCGGTTCCCACGCATGGTCACCGAGGCGCCCACCGCCATCCCCTCGCGTACCTTGAAGCCGGCGACAGACTTGCGAGCCTTGTTGAGCCGAGCTTTCTGTCCGGTGATCAGGGCCAGCTCGTCCTGGGCCGACTCGATTTGCTTGCGATCACCAACCGCTTCCCCGACCCCCATGTTGACCACAATCTTGTCGAGCCGAGGCACTTGCATGACGTTGTCAAGGCCGAGTAGATCCTTCAAGGCGGGAGTGACCTGCTCCCTATAAAGCGTCTTGAGACGAGGTGACGTCATAGGTCACCACCGCAGCGTCGGCATACCCGATGTTTGCCGCGGTCGTCGACTCGATAGGCGATTCGGGTCGGCAGTCCGCAGTCATCGCACATGATCATGACATTGGAGGCGTCGATCGGCAGGTCCTTGTCGATCACCCCACCCTGCATCGTTTGGCCACGGGCTTTCTGGTGCTTGCGGGCGGTGTTGACGCCCTCAACAATGATCTGGCCCTTCTTAGGAATGACTCGGGAGATCCGAGACTCTTTGCCGACGTCTTTACCGGCGATGACCATCACCCGGTCACCTTCGCGCAGTCTGATCGCCCTCTCCATCACAACACCTCCGGCGCAAGGGAAACGATGCGCATGAATCGTTTGTCGCGCAACTCCCTGGCGACAGGGCCGAAAATTCGAGTACCTCTTGGTTGGCGGTTGTTATCGATGATGACGCAGGCGTTGTCATCAAAGCGCACATAGGTTCCATCGGGTCGGCGAGCCTCCTTGCGGGTCCTCACCACCACGGCCCTGACCACTTCACCTTTCTTGACCGTTCCGCCGGGAATGGCGTCCTTGACCGAGGCGACGATGACGTCACCGACGCCGGCGTAGCGTCGGGTCGATCCGCCCAAGACCCGGATGCACAAGACCTCGCGTGCTCCGGTGTTGTCGGCCACCTTGAGCCGGCTCTCCTGCTGGATCATCGGGCCCGCTCCACGATCTCCACCACCCGCCAGCGCTTCTGGCGCGACAGCGGTCTCGTCTCGGCGATTCGAACGGTGTCCCCGATCTTGGCGTCGTTGGACTCATCGTGGGCATGGAACTTGGCGGTCTGCCGGACCACTTTGTCATACCGGGGATGTTTGAAGGAGGTGGGTACCTCAACGGTGACGGTCTTCTCCCGGGAGTCGGACACCACCACGCCGACCTTGACCTTGCGCCGGCCCCGCTCTGCGTTCGCGGTCATGATCCAGTTCCCGTTCTGGCCTTGCGGCTTTCCTCCGGCGCCTTGGTGGCATGCCACTCGGCGATCTCATGGTCACGGAGGACCGTGGCAATGCGAGCTATCTGCCGGCGCACGTGGCGCAGCCGGGCAGTGTTATCGAGCTGGTTGGTGGCGAGCTGAAAACGAAGGTTGAACAGCTCGGATTTCGCCTCGGCGAGCTCCCTCCCCAAGGCTTCCATGTCAAGATCGCGGAGTTCGGCGGTTTTCAAAACTGCTCCCTGGTCACCACGTGGGTCTTGATCGGAAGTTTGTGGCCTGCTCGGCGAAGTGCATCACGCGCCAGGTCTTCGGGTATTCCGGCGAGCTCGAACATGACCCTCCCGGGCTTGACTACCGCAACCCAGAATTCCGGGTTGCCTTTGCCTGAACCCATGCGGGTTTCGGCCGGCTTGACGGTTACGGGCTTGTCGGGGAAGATCGTTATCCACACCTTGCCGCCGCGTTTGATCGTGCGAGAGATGGTGATACGGGCCGCCTCGATCTGGCGAGCCGTAATCCACGCCGGTTCCAACGCCTGCAGGCCAAATTCGCCAAAGTTGACGGTGGTGCCGCCTTTGGCCATGCCGGTGCGGCGACCACGATGCACCTTCCGGTGCTTGGTGCGCTTGGGCATCAACACGGCTTATCTCTCTTCTTTCTCCACGGCGGCCTGCTCGTAATCGGACCCTGCCACGGCGTCGCCGAATCCGACATCGCTTGTGAGAACATTCTCAGCCTGTTCTTCTTCGGGAGCCGCTTCGGTCTCCGCCGCCTCGTCCGCTGGGGCTTGTTCTACGGTTAATTCCTCATCCAAGGTCGGCTCGAACCCCGCTGCGACAGCGACCGGGCTTTCGGGGACGTTCTCCTCGCGCGCGGCCTCATATTCGACTTCGGCTTGCTCAGCGGTTATTCGGCGGCCACCGCCTGCTTCGATCAGGCGCCGACCGGTTTCCCGCTTGCCTCCCCCAGCCTCTATGAGGCGCTTACCGCCTCCGGCTTCGATGAGACGGGGCATTTTATCACGGCCCACGGCCTGCTCAGCCCGGGCCTTGGCCGGCGCCGAGCGACGTGCCGGACCCCCGGTAGCGAGTGCGGCCTCGGCGGCGATCTTCTCCCGGCTGGTGGAAAACCCGCCCACCACATCACCCCGATACACCCAAACCTTGACTCCGATGGCGCCCGCCGTGGTGTGAGCCGTGGCGAGTCCGAAGTCGATGTCCGCCCGCAGGGTGTGGAGCGGGACCCGGCCCTCCCGGTACCATTCCCGTCGACCCATGTCGGATCCGCCCAACCGGCCGTTGCATTCGACCCGGACTCCTTGGGCGCCGGCCTTGAGCGCAGCCGCCACGGCCCTCTTCATCGCCCTGCGGAAGGCCACCCGGTTCTCGAGCTGGTCGGCGATGCCCTGAGCCAGCAACTGCGAGTCGAGATCGGGGTCCTTTATTTCGGTTATGTTGAGCTTCACCGGCTTGCTGGCAATAGACTCGAGGCCGGACCGAAGCCTTTCGGCCTCGCTTCCCTTGCGACCGATGACCACGCCCGGCCGGGCGGTTTGTATCTCGACGACGACCCGATCCCGGGTGCGCTCGATGTCGATTCGGGAAACTGCTCCGCGTTTGAGCTCCCCGCGGAGATAGTCGCGGATCTTCCAGTCTTCATTGACCAGCGCCACATAATCGCGGTCTGAGTACCACTTCGATTTCCAATCGTTGGTGGTGCCGATCCGGAACAAATAGGGGTGGGTCTTTTGCCCCATCAGTCAACCTCTTCTTCGTTGCCATCGGAGACCACGATCGTGATGTGGCTGGTCCGCTTGCGAATCCTGGAGGCCCGGCCTCGTGCCCGGGGCTGGAACCTCTTGAGCGTTGGTCCTTCATCGGCAAATGCTTCGGCGATCACCAATTCCTCGGCATCGAGGGCGTGGTTGTGCTCGGCGTTGGCGATGGCCGAGTTGAGCACCTTGACCACGGGTCCGGCAGCCCCCCGTGGGGTTAGGGCCAATACGGCCCTCGCCTCGTCAACCGGCATCCCCCTCACGAGATCCAGCACCCGGCGTACCTTGAGGGCGGGGTGCCTGATGTACTTGGCCTCTGCCCGCACGTTCATGTCTTCTTCGCCGCTTTGTCTCTCTTACCGGCATGACCCCGGAAGGTGCGAGTGGGAGCAAACTCGCCCAGCTTGTGGCCAACCATCGATTCGGTGACGAACACCGGGACGTGTTTGCGTCCGTCGTGGATAGCCAGGGTGTGGCCGATCATTTCCGGCACCACCGTCGACCGGCGGCTCCAGGTGCGGATCACCCGCTTCTCCCCTTTGCGGTTGAGCTCGTCGACCTTGTCCATCAGATGGTCGTCGACGAAGGGACCTTTGGACAGGCTTCGTGGCATGGATCTACCTCCGGCCGCCGGTCGACCGGCGGCGTACGATCATCCGGGTGCTTGACTTCTTCTTCTTTCGTGTGCGACCTTCCGGCTTGCCCCACGGGCTGACGGGATGCCTCCCTCCCGAGGACCGACCTTCTCCGCCGCCGAGCGGGTGATCAACCGGATTCATCACGACCCCCCTGCTCTGGGGGCGCACGCCTCTCCATCTGTTGCGGCCTGCCTTCCCCAGCTTGACAAGCTCGGCCTCGGGGTTGCCGACCTGACCGATGGTCGCCCGACAGTCGAGGGGGACCATCCGCATCTCGCCTGAGGGGAGACGGAGGAGGGCCATTTCGTTCTCTTTGGACATGAGCTGTACGCCGGCTCCTGCCGAACGAGCTAGCTTGGCCCCGCCTCCGGGACGTAGCTCGATGGCGTGGACCGTGGTGCCGGCCGGGATGTTGCGTAGCGGGAGCGCATTCCCGGCTCGAATCTCGGCCGACGGGCCCGACATCAGCCGGTCGCCGACTTTCAGTCCAAGGGGGGCGAGCACATAGGCCTTGTCGCCGTCGGCATAATGAAGCAATGCGATCCGAGCGTTCCGGTTGGGGTCGTATTCGACGGCCGCCACCTTGGCCGGTATCCCATCACGGCGGCGCGTGAAGTCGATCAGGCGGTATCGATTCTTGTTGCCGCCTCCGCGATGTCTTGAGGTCACCCGCCCATAAGCGTTGCGGCCCCCGGTTGACTTCTTGTTGGACAGGAGCGCCTTCTCGGGCGTGGACTTGGTGACGTCGACGAAGTCGGCGACGGTTTGGAATCGCCTTCCCGCCGAGGTTGGCTTTCTGCTTTTCACTGCCATGTCTTGAGTCCTATCAGATTCCGAACAAGTCGATCGAATCGCCCACCGAGAGCGTGACCATGGCCCGCTTGACGCCGGCTCGCCGACCGAGTGTCCGCCCGGTTCGCTTCCACTTGCCGGGACGATTCTGGGTATTGACCGAGAGGACACTCACCGAAAAAATCTCCTCGACGGCGTCCTTGATTTCGCTCTTGTTGGCCCTTCGGTCGACGATCAGCGTGTAGGTGTTGACCTTCTCGATGAGGTCATATGACTTTTCAGAAACGACCGGCGAGAGGATGATGTCGCGAGGATCTTTCACGACGCTTCGCCTTCCCTGACGAAGTCGGATCTGGTCACGTCATATGCGCCGATTCCGACCGCACCGACGGTCTGAGCCGTGAACAGAACATGCTGGGCCCACATCACGTCGTATGCGGTGAGATGTTCCGGCTCGGCAATGACGATCTGGGGAAGATTCCGGAATGCCAAACCGGCTTGGTGCCCCATACGGTTCATGACCAAGAGTGCTTTCCCCTCGACCCCAATGGCCCTGAGGAAGGCGGCGGCATCTTTGGTCTTCGGTGTGTCCCAGTCGAAGGATTCCACGACCTTGATCCGCGCCTCGGAGGCACGAGCCGACAGGGCTGAGATGAGAGCAAGGCGCTTCATCTTCTTGGGCGTGCGTTGCTCGTAGCTCCGCGGCTCGGGTCCGTGGGCCACGCCACCTCCCCGGAAATGAGGAGCGCGAATCGAACCCTGGCGGGCCCGACCAGTTCCCTTCTGACGCCATGGCTTGGCGCCGCCCCCGCGCACCTCGGCCCTGGTCTTGGTCTTGTGGGTCCCCGCCCGGGCGCCGGCGAGTTGCGCCGTGACCACCTGATGGAGGACGGCGAGATTGGGCTCAACCCCAAACACGGCGGGGTCGAGGTCGATCTCCCCTCGGCGGGCCCCGTCCGAAGCGAACAAAGGAGCTTGCAGGTCGCTCATGCGCTCTTGACCGCCTCCCGAACCAGCACCATCGAGCCGTTGGCGCCGGGGACGGCGCCTCGGAGCAGAAGCAGGTGGCGCTCGATGTCAATTTCCACGATCTGCAGATTGAGGGTGGTGACCTGCTCCCCACCCATTCGTCCCGCCATCCGCATTCCTTTGAAAACCCTGGCCGGGGTTGAGCAGGCGCCGATAGATCCGGGTGCCCGATGTTTCTTATGGTTTCCGTGGGCGCCGCCTTGCCCGCTGAACCCGTGGCGGCGCATCACCCCCTGGAAGCCTTTCCCTTTGGACAGACCCGTCACATCGGCCATCCCGCCTTTGGCCAACACGTCCGACAGGACGATCTGCTGGCCGACCTTGTAAGCAGCCGGTTCGGCGACCCGGATCTCGACCAGGTAGCGGGCCGGGTCGACCCCGGCTTTGGTGAAGTGTCCCTGGGTGGGTTTGTTGACCAGCGAAGGCCTGATCTCGCCGAAGGCAAGTTGTATGGCGGAGTAGCCGTCGATGTCCGGCTTCTTGATCTGCACCACGGAGCAGGGACCAGCCTTGATGACCGTCACAGGCACCGCCCGCGATTGCTCGTCGAAGACCTGGGTCATGCCCAGCTTCTCGCCAAGAATGGCGTTCATAGTTTGATCTCCACTTCGACACCGGCGGGAAGGTCGAGTCTCATCAATGAGTCAACCGTTTTAGGAGTGGGGTCGAGGATGTCAATGAGGCGCTTGTGGATCCGCATCTCGAAGTGTTCACGCGAGTCTTTGTCGACGTGGGGGCCACGAATGACGCAGTAACGATGGATCTCGGTCGGCAGCGGAATAGGGCCGCGGATGGTGGCCTGTGTGCGCACCACCGTTTCGGCGATCTTGCGCGCCGACTCATCGACCACCTGGTAGTCGTAAGCCTTGAGGCGAATACGGATTTGTTGTTTAGCCATCGTGTCGTCTCGTCCTGGGTTTTGGGTCTGGCGTCTTCTGGTATCTCATTTGAGGATCTTGGTGACGCGGCCGGCGCCGACGGTGCGTCCACCTTCCCGGATGGCGAACCGCAACCCCTCATCCATGGCGATGGGGGAGATCAGCTCGACGCTCATCTGGGTGTTGTCCCCCGGCATCACCATCTGGGTCCCCTCCCCCAGGGTGACCACCCCGGTCA
>JBQTHI010000051.1:0-37091 GCA_052390035.1 Actinomycetota bacterium
GCGACCTCAGGGCCGACGGAGTGTCACGTCAAAAGGATCGATATCTCAGGGCCGTCGCCACAGCCATCACCGAGGGGCGATTCGACCCGGCGGCGCTGGCAGAGCTTTCGGATGAGAAGGCTCGGACCGCGTTGATGGCGCTGGCGGGTATCGGACCGTGGACCGCCGACGTTTACCTGTTGGCGTGTCTTCGTCGACCCGACTTGTGGCCGGTGGCCGATCGGGCACTCCAGGTCGCCACGGCTGAGGCCCTTGAACTGACTGAGATCCCCGCACCGGACGACCTGGAAAAAATCGGGCACGGATGGCGGCCTCATCGTTCGACGGCCGCCCGGCTTCTATGGCACTCCTATCTGTCCCGGCGCGGGCGGGCCGAGACCGACGTCCTCTAGCTCCCGGTCATATCGCGGATCTCGACCCAGTAGCGGAATGTTCGATCTCGGGCAGTTGGACGCCGAGCTTCATCGGTGCAGGGTGTGGGCCCCGAATTCCACGGACATCAGATCCTGGCCACTAGAAGTCCGATCGCCAGTCCGACCATCGACCAGCTGAGGAGGCGAAGCGGCAGCTCCCACGTGGCCAGCAGCCGATCCTCTCCCCACTTGTCGATCTCGCCTCTGGTCTGGAAGATGACCTCCGCTCGGTCCACCTGGCGGCGAACCATCCGCGCAGGTGTGCTCAGGCTCCGTTGCGCCAGACTCAACAGCGTCGCCACCGCCGCGACCACGAGAGCCGCCACCGACATATCTTCGGCTTGGGTCCAGTAACCGACCAGAGCCGGAAAAGCGCCCCACGCCAAACCGAAGCCAAGATCGGTATGGATGACAGGCGACCATTCCAGGGCATATGAGGTGGCCAGGAGCAGGCCCGCTGCTCCCCATGCCAATACCCAGGGTGAAACGATCATCGCCCCGGCGATGGCGAGGACGACGGCACCGGCCAGTCCGACTGCCACCATTGCCCACAGGGCGGCGCGAGGGAGGCCGGTGCCGAGAGGTCGATCATGGATTTCATCGAGGGCATGGGCGAGGACCCCGGTGCCGCAGAAGAAGGCCAGCAAGGTGCCGGCGAGGCGCTGCCAATCGACCTCAACGACCAATGCGGCTCCCAAGGCCACATACGAAAGATGCCAGAACGTGTACGGAAGATGGAGAACGGCCAGCAAGTCACCGCCAAGGCTGCCGGTGGCGGTGTAATAGGCGGGCTGTTTCATTCCTTCCGCCCCCACATCACCAGACCGGCTCCCAGGCTCGGGCGGGCCACCATCACGTCGACCAACCCGGCCGATTCCCAGACGGATACAAGGACCGGGAGTGGAAGTGTCCGGTGGAATTGTTCGATACTCGGTCCGAGGAATGCCCCCACCGTCGCCCAGCCGGTCCCGATCAGGCGTCCAATGATCGGCAACAAGCCGCGGGTGTAGATCCGCCAGAGGACGCGCAGCCATGGGGCAGGCACCCCGAACTCGACCATCCCCACCCTTCCGCCCCGCTTCACGACACGGGTCAACTCGGCCATGCATGCAACGGGATCGGCGACGTAGCGAAGCAAGTATCCGAAGGTGAGGGCGTCGAAGGTACCGCTGGGGAAAGGGAGGTGTTCGGCCTGGGCGAGTACCCGTTGCCGACCTCGGTGCCGGGTGAGCATCTCCCGGCTCTGATCGAGGGCCGTCACGCGATAGTCGGAGTCTTCGAGCCGGCGACTGATGAGTCCCGTGCCGGCGGCCACGTCGAGGACGCGGCTACCGGCCACGACCGCCAAACCCGCCACCATGCTCCTTCGCCATCGCCCATCTTGGCCGAGTCCCAGCACCCGCGCCCACCGTTCATAGTCGGCGGCGAGAGGGGCAAAGAGCCCATTCGCAAACGAATTGGGAGAGTTGATGGTGCGAGTCTGGTCAGATCCTCAATGATCCGCTGGCCACGCCGACCTCTCGTTCGGCGGTTTCGGTGACCCATCGATAAGCCGTCGGCCGATCGAGGTTGGCGCGGTGAGCGACCACCTGAAGCGATAAGCCGTCGAGCAGAGAAACGATCCGCCAGGCAGCTCCTGCCGGATCAGGACAGGTCATCACTCCTTCCGCTACCCCGTAGCTTATCGCCGCTGCCAGCAATTGCTGCCAGGCCAGATTCAGTTTCAGCGACGTCTGCCGCAACGCCGGGCGCCGGCTCGCTTCCGACCAGGCATCCAACCAAAGCTGGAAAGCCCACTCTTGGTCGATTGATCCGTAGGTGCGGAAAAAGGCGACCAGCTTTTCAACCGGATCTCTCGCTGCCTGCATGGCCGACTCGGTGACGGCCAGGTCTTCACCGGCAGCCTGAGCAAAGGCGGCGGCCAGCACCTCATCCATCGAGTCGAAATAGTGATGGATGAGACCACTCGAGGTTCCCATCTCCGCAGCTACGTCGCGAACCGTGGTCGCTCCCAAACCTTTCCGCAGTGCCACCGCCAGCGCCGCGTCGACGATCGCTCGGCGTCGTCGCTCGGAGGGCATTCTCCTCATCGCCAAAATACTAATTGCGCACTTGTCCAACAGAGTTGTAGTCTCGTGGTGAAAGGAGCCGGATGATCCGAACCACCCCTTTCCATGAGCGGGTCGAAGCCGCCAACCAGACCGGATTGTGGAGCCACTGGGCGGGCTATTTGGTCGCCGACAAATACCAGATGTCGGAGAAGTTCGAATATTTCGCCATCCGCAATGCCGCCGCCCTGTTCGATACCTCGCCCCTCTACAAATACCGGATAGCCGGCAGAGACGCCGAACGGTTTCTTTCCGGGGTTCTGAGCCGCAACATCGGCAAGTGCCGCCCCGGGCAAGCCCAGTACACCATCTGGTGTGACGACCGGGGATTTGTGGTTGAGGATGGTGTCATCTTTCGACACGCCGACGACGAGTTCATGTTGACCTCTGCTGAGCCCAACTTGTCATACTTTCAGAACCTGATCGGGTACCAATCGGTCGAGATCACAGAGGTGACCGATGAGGTCGCCGGGCTGGCCTTTCAAGGCCCCCGCTCTCGTCAGATCCTCGGGGCTCTTGCCCCGGAGATAGAAGGCATCGCCTACTTCCATCATGTTCCGGCCAAACTCGGTGGATCGGCGGTGACCATATCTCGCACCGGGTTCACCGGTGATCTCGGTTATGAGATATGGTGCGATCGAGGCGACGCCATCGCCGTTTGGGACACGATGGTCGACGCCGGCCGGGGGCACGGGGTCATTCCCTTCGGACAGATAGCCCTGCTCATGGCCCGGATCGAGGCGGGGCTACTGTTGTTACACGCCGACTTCGAGTCGAGCCGATACGCATGGAACGACGAACATCGCTCCACTCTCATCGAGCTCGGTTTCTCCTGGATGGTGCGAGACATCGGCACAGACGACCGGCCCTTCATAGGCCGCCAGGCCATTCGCCGGGAACTGGCCGAAGGTTCGCGATGGAAACTGGTCGGGTTGCTGATGGATTGGCAGGACTATGACCGCCGGTACAACCAGGCGGGCCTGCTGCCGCCCAAGGATCACACTCCGGTCACCGACGAGTTCATGCTCTACGACGACGATTACCAACGGATGGGTTATGCCACCAGCTTCATGTACTCGCCGATGCTCCAGCGCCACATCGCCATCGCCCGGGTTCGACCCGACTATGCCCCGGTCGGGACCAAGGTCAATCTCGAGGTGACCATCAATCACCGTTACCAGCTGGTCGGCGCCCACGTCGCCCGGCTCCCGCTCTACAACCCATCGCGAAAGACGGCCTGAGATGAACCCTCCCAACCATCGGACTTACGACGCCATCGTCATAGGCGGAGGCCACAACGGTCTGGTCAACGGCGCCTATCTTGCCAGGGCCGGTCTATCGACCTTGATCGTCGAACGCCGGCACCTGGTTGGCGGGGCCGCCATCACCGAGGAGCTCTACCCGGGCTTCTGGTTCACCACGTTTTCTTATGCGCTCTCCCTGCTCCGGCCGGACATCGTCCACGAGTTGGAGCTGACCAAACACGGGTTCATGCCTCTGCTGATGCCGACGACCTTTGCCCCCGGCGAGAACGGCGAATACTTCGTCATGGGCCAGGATCACGACGAGAACCTGAAAGAGATCGCCCGTATCTCCCCGCGGGACGTGGACGCCTACGAGCAGTACGAGCACGACATCACCCGGGTCTGTCATGCCCTCAAGCCCCTTCTCGACCAGATACCCCCCAACCTCTTCTCGAAGGACCCGGAGGAGTTGGCGGCGATGGGGGCGCTCGCCCGGCATTTCCGCGACATGGAGCCGCGGGTTCTGCACAACGCCGTACGCCTCCTCACCGGCAGCGCCGCCGACTTTCTCGACGACTACTTCCAAAACGACTTGTTGAAGGGCTGGCTGGCTTCCTCGTCGATCATCGGCACCAAGGTCGGGCCCCGATCGCAGGGCTCCGGGCTGGTCTTGCTCTATCACAACATCGGCGAGCACGACGGTGTGTTCGGATCGTGGGCCTTTCACAAGGGCGGCAACGGCGAGTTCACCCGGGTGTTGGCGCGGGCCGCCGAGTCGTTTGGCGCGGAGATCGTCCTGGAATCGCCGGTGGTAAAGGTCGTCACCTCCAATGGGCGAGCGACCGGGATCGTCTTGGAGGACGGCAACGAAGTCGCCGCCACCACCGTGGTTTCAGCGGTGGACCCCCGGCGCACCTTCCTCCAATTGGTCGATCCCCGCGAGCTGCCGGGCGATCTGGTCGAGAACATCACCCGCTTTCGATTCCAGGGCACCTCGGCCAAGGTCAACTTCGCCCTCGAGGGGCTGCCGCATTACCCCCCTTTGGGCGACCGCGGCGACCAATACCGCGGATTCACCAACATCGCCCCCTCCATGGACTATTTGGAGCGGGCCTATGACGAAGCCAAATACGGGTGGTACTCGTCACGGCCCTATCTCGACACGGCCATCCAATCGACCCTCGACCCCGATATGGCGCCGCCTGGTAAACATGTGATGAGTTGCTTCGTCCAGTATGCGCCTTATCACCTGAAGCGTTCGGATTGGGACACCGAGCGCCAGAGCCTCGGTGACACCGTGCAACGGACCCTGGAGTCCTTCTTCCCCGGTTTCTCTGACCTGATCATCCACCGCGAGGTGGTGACTCCGCTTGACATCGAGCGGGTAGTGGGACTACCGGAGGGCAACATCTTCGCCGGGGAGTTCCTGGCCCCACAGATGTTCTTCTTCCGCCCCGCTCCCGGCTGGAACCAGTACCGGACCCCTATCGAGGGTTATTACCAGTGCGGCTCGGGAACCCACCCGGGCGGTTGCGTGATGGGGGCACCGGGCAAGCTGGCCAGCCAGCAGATCCTCAAAGATCTGGGCCGACTGTGATGATTTTCGCACCGTTTTGGTGGGTTTCTCTGCACAGACCCACATGTTGAGCCCGGAGGACCGCGCCATCCAGGCCCGCGCCCGGGCCTTCATCGACGAGCAGTTGATCCCCTGGGAGGTTCATGCGGAGCTGAACCAGGGCGAGATCCCGCCCGAGGTGAAGCAGCGTCACGAAAGGTTGGCCGCCGAGTTGGGACTGACCGCCATCAACCAGCCGCGAGAGCTCGGCGGTCACGACTACACCACCTTGCAGCAGGTCTTGATCATGGAACAAGCAGGGCGGGCGACCAACGCTCTGGGCTGGATCATCTCGACCCCGCCCGGTTGGTTTCCAAAGGTGGCCACCGACTATCAGATGGAACGCTACGTGTTGCCGACCATCGCCGGCGAGTTGCACGAGTGTTACGCCATCACCGAGGAGAACGCCGGCTCCGATGTCTCAGCCATCCAGTCGACCGCCCGACGGGACGGCAACGAGTATGTGCTTAACGGGGTGAAGTGGCACGTCACCTCGGCCAACCTCTCCGACTACCTGTTTTTCCAAGCCGGGCTGATCGACGGACCGAGGGCGGGGGAACACGCCCTCTTCATCGTCGACCTCGACACTCCGGGCGTTCGTCACGTTCGCACCCCCGCCTACACCCATACCTATGCCCATCATCACTGGGAGATGGCCTTCGAGGAGGTCCGGGTGCCCGTCACCCATATGGTCGGGGAGGAGGGAGACGGGATGCGCTTTGCCTACGAGTGGTTCCGGTTCGAGCGACTCATGATCGCCGCCCGTTGCTGCGGGGCGGCCGAGCGCCTCATCGATGAAGGCACTGCCTTCGCCGAAGGGCGACTGATCGGCGGCATCCGGCTCGCCGATCAGCAGGCCATCCAGTTCATGCTGGCTGACTCGGTCACAGAGCTGTGGGCTGCCCGCCTCCAGACCTACGCAACTGCAGAGGAGATCGATGCCGGAGTGGACGTCAAGGTGATTCACGCCCACTCGTCGATGGCCAAGCTCACCGCCTCGGAGATGGCTAACCGCGTGGCGGATCGGGCGGTGCAGATATTTGGAGGCCGCGGTTACATGCGCGAGAACGTCGCCGAGCGCTTCTGGCGAGAGTTACGGGTCGATCGGATCTGGGAAGGCGCCTCCGAGGTTCAGCGGGTCATCATCGCCGACCAGCTCCGTAAGCGCGGGGTTGGGGCCATCACATAGCCAGGCCGTCACTTGATGGTGCGGGAGTGCGGTCGCCGTTTACTCTCGACATGATGAATCCCTCCGGACCGGCCGAGATGGAGGCCGCCGAGTTCAACACCTCTTTGGAGCTACTACTGGCCGGTTATCCAAGGGTCGACACCGTTCCCCCCGAGGTGTCCCGGAGGGCACGGGAGGAAGGGCGTTCCTGGGTCGGTGAGCTGCGGCTGTCCGATCGAGCGATGGAGCGTTCCCTTCCCACCGCCGCCGGCCCCCGCCGGGCCCGGTTGTTGATTCCGGATCGGATCGAGGGCGTGTACCTCCACTTTCATGGCGGAGGTTGGACTCTGGGAGCCATCCACCACCAGGATCCCCGACTAGAGCAGCTCTCGGAGCGCTGCTCTCTGGCCGTGGTCAGCGTCGATTACCGGCTGGCGCCCGAACATCCCTACCCGGCCGGTCCCGACGATTGTGAGGCCGCCGCCCACTGGTTGGTCGAGAATACGACCTCCGAGTTCGGCACCAACCGGCTGATGATTGGCGGCGAATCGGCCGGTGCCCATCTCGCCGTGGTCACCTTGCTACGCCTCCGAGACAAGGCCGGATCGACCCCTTTCTGCGGCGCCAATCTGGTGTACGGCGCATACGACCTGCGCTGCACGCCCAGTGCCCGCCATTGGGGGGAGAGGAACCTCGTCCTCAACACCCCGATCATCGAGTGGTTCACCAACAACTTCGTGCGGCCGGAGCTACGGGAAGATCCCGACGTCTCCCCCCTCCTGGCCGAACTCGACCGGCTACCCCCGGCTCTATTCACGGTCGGGACCGAAGATCCGTTGATCGACGACTCGCTATTCATGCATGCCCGGTGGGTAACGGCGGGAAACCAAGCCGAGCTGGCGGTCTACCCCGGCGGTTGCCACGCCTTCGACGCTCTCCCCATCGCCCTCGGTCGGACCGCCCTCGACCGGATGCACGAGTTTCTGATCGCCTGTGATCCGACCGGGCGGCCTTAGACCGACGTCGGCTCTGCGGTTCGAGTGCTCGCCGGCATCGGAGGAGCCGTCACCGCCGCCCCGCGATAGGCGCGGCCGAGCATCCAAAGGAATTGGTAGATGGTGCTCTCCCATGGGCTGAGCGGACCCGGTGAAAAGCCCCGGTTGGCCGTCCCCCGCTGGACGCTCTCGCAGGCGGTCCAATCTTCCCGATTGGTGATATCCCAGAATTCGACGGCGTAGGCCGGATCGAAATCGGACAAGTCGAGTGCCTCCGGTGGAAATAGCCAATCACATTCGATGTAAGTGCGGTCTGCGGCCAGGGGCACCATCCGGTGGGTCATGACGTAGTCGGGGTGGGGGCTGATCAAGAGGTTGGGCCACAACCCCACGTAAAGCACGTTCCGATCGCGGCCTTCCGGGAGATGGCGGAAGTTGGTCCCATATGACACACCCGTGAGCGACATCGTTGCCGCGTGGTCTTTGAGCAGCATGGTTCCGCCGCACCACAACCCGGAGGGGGCGATGTCGACTCCGGAGGCGACCGGACTGACCTGGCACAGCTCGGGGTGGATCGAGGTGCAGTGGTAACACTCGTGGTAGTTCTCCACGACCAGTTTCCAGTTGGCGGCGATCTCATAGGTGTGGCGGGCCACCTTGACCAGGCGCTCGGGCTCATAGGGCGCAAGCACCTCGGCCAGGTTGCCGAAGGTGATGTCAAGCGGTGGGGCTTGACCAGATAGATCGAGAAAGAGCCACCCGAGCCACTCGCCGACCCGGACCGGTGACAACGGCCAGTCGGCGGTATCGAACTCATCTGCCTGGGTCAAGGTCGGGGCAGCCCGCAGGCTCCCGTCGAACCGATACGACCACGAGTGGTAGGGGCAGCGGATCAGCCGGGCGTCAACTGGCTCGCCCACCTCGACCAGGGGATGGCCCCGGTGACGGCAGACATTGGAAAACCCCCGGATCTGCCCTGAGAGGTCGTTGGACAAGAGGATCGTCTCTGACCCATGCTCAATTGCCCGCAACTGACCGGGGGCCACCAGGTCGGTGGTTCGTCCCAGGCACACCCAGCCGCCACCAAATATCTGGTGGCGTTCCCATGCGAACAGGTCATGGCTGCGATAGGCCGCCGCCGGGAGGCTCCGGCTCCTCCCGAAAGGGCGCATCACAGCCTCGACGGCGCTTTGGTCGATTGGTGCGGGAACCATCATGAGCCTCCCATCTCCACCGAAATCTTAGTTATCTGAACCGCCGTTCAGTTTAAACGGCTATACTGAACGGTGGTTCAAACGATCAAGGAGAACCTGATGGTGGCCCTCGGCCACGACCGCGAAGGCGCTGTCCTCGACCGGATCATCGCCGACGAGCGCGATCGATTCTTGGCCAGGATGCCCTTGTCCGCCGAATACACCCGCCGGGCAAGTTCATCGTTGGCAGGGGGTGTGACCTCCAACTGGCAGATCTCGTTTCCGCATCCGATCTGGATCGAACGAGGCAGCGGTTCGCGTCTCCACGACGTCGACGGCCGCGAATACGTCGACTATCACGGTGGCTACGGCGCCATGCTGGCCGGGCACGCCCACCCGGCCATCGTCCGCGCCGTCACCGACCGGGTGGGCCTTGGCACCCACTTCGCTCAACCGGTTCCCGACGCCGAGGTGGTGGCCCATCACTTGCGTGACCGATATGGGCTGCCGTTGTGGAGGTTTGCCAACTCGGGGACAGAGGCCACCATGGATGCCGTACATCTGATGAGGGCCGTCACCGGCAGAGACCTCATCATCAAATTCGAAGGCGCCTACCACGGCCACCACGACTCGGTGCAGGTTTCGACCTGGGTCGAGGAGGATCTCGGCCCGTCGCGTCGTCCCCGCAGCGTCGCCTCGTCCCCCGGCATCCCCGACGCCATGGTCCGGCTGACCCTGGTCGCACCCTTCAATGACCTCGACGCCGTTGAGCACCTCTTCGGCGAACATCCCGAGCAGGTGGCAGGGGTCATAGTCGAGCCTGTGCTGATGAACTGCGGCATCGTCCCTCCCCAACCCGGGTTTCTCGACGGTCTTCGCCGTCTCACCAATGACCACGGTGCGTTGCTCACCTTCGACGAGGTCAAGACCGGGCTGACCATTGGCCAGGGGGGAGCTACCAGAATGTTTGGAGTCACCCCTGACTTGGTGTGCCTCGCCAAGTCCCTCGGCGGTGGACTCCCGGTGGCGGCGATTGGCGGTTCGGCGCCCGTTATGGGCTTGATTGCCGGCGGCGCCTACGAACAGGTGGGCACATTCAACGGCAACCCGTTGGGGATGGCGGCGGCGCGGGCGATGTTGACCGAAGTGATGGTGCCATCTACTTACCGGCACCTGGAGGCGATCGAAGGAATGATGGGGGAAGGCGCCGACCGCATCGTCGGCGAATACCAACTGCCGGCCTATGTGGTCGGTCTGGGCGCCAAGGGTTGCATCACCTACTCGACCCGCCCCATTAGGAACTACCGCCAGTTCCTCGCCGTCGACGAGCGCTACTCGATGGCGGCCTGGCTCACTCAATTCAACCGCGGCGTGTTTCTGCCTCCCTGGACCAAGGGGGAGCAATGGTTGGTCTCGGTACAACATCAGGAAGAAGATGTCGCCAGGTACCTGGAAACCTTGGAAGATTTCGCCCGGAGGCTGCGAGGGAGGGCCAGTTAGGCTCTCGCCGCCATGCCCGGTGGTCGAGTCGAACTAATCGATCTTCAAAAGACGTTCGGCGAGGTGGTCGCCGTCGACCACATTGACCTCGAGGTGCGGGCCGGTGAGTTCTTCTCCCTGCTGGGTCCATCCGGTTGCGGGAAGACCACAACACTGCGCCTGATTGCCGGATTCGAGCGGCCTGAGGGCGGGGAAATCCGCCTCGATGGAAAGGCCATGGCTGCCATCCCGCCCCATCTGCGTCCGGTCAACACTGTATTTCAGAGCTACGCCCTGTTCCCCCATCTCAACGTCGAGGAAAATGTGGCGTTCGGGTTGAGATATCAGGACCTCGGTCCGCGAGATGCAAGCAAACTGGTGGCTGAGGCCCTCGAACTAGTACAGCTGGCCGGCTTTCAAAAACGGAGACCGACCCAACTGTCAGGCGGTCAGCAGCAACGGGTGGCGTTGGCCCGGGCCCTGGTGCTTCGCCCCAGTGTGCTACTCCTCGACGAGCCGCTGGGCGCCCTCGACGCCAAACTACGCAAAGCGCTCCAATTGGAACTGAAGGCGCTGCAAGAGGGCGTTGGCATCACGTTCATCTACGTCACCCACGACCAGGAAGAGGCGTTGACGATGTCCGATCGCCTAGCGGTCATGTTGAAGGGCCGGATCGAACAGTTGGGCACCCCGGCCGAGGTCTATGAGGAGCCGGCGACGGCCTACGTCGCCGACTTCCTCGGGTTGTCGAATCTGATGTCGGCGAATGCGGTCGGTCTTACACCAGGCGGCGGTTGCAGGGTCCACGTCGGAGGACATGAGCTGATCGCCAGAGCCGGCCAGATCGACGCCATCGGGCCGGTCAGCATATGCATACGTCCCGAACGGATCGTGCTTGGGACCAACGGCGTCAACACACTTCCCGGCGTGGTGGAACGAGTCGTATATATGGGCCCCTTGCTGCAGGTCCTCATCGAAGTCGAGGGGATGGGCCGAATCCAGGCGATAGCCGCCAACAACGGTGGATTGAGACTCGAACGTGGATCCCACCTGCCGGTCCAGTTGCCCCCGGCGGCCATCCGGGTGCTGGCCCGGTCCGCCCGGCCAGAGCGCCTCTAGACCTCGAAGCGGCCCAGAGCGGCGATGGCCGACTCGGGATGGCCCTCCCGCCTGCCATATCGGCGCATCACCAGACCGGCGGCCGTCACCGCCATCACTGTGAAGACCAGCATGAGCGTGGCGAGGGCATTGAGAGACGGCGGCGGAGCCACCCGGGCACCCGAATACAGCCGCACCGGTATGGTCAGCGATGAGGCGCCGCCGACGAGGAACTGGCTGATGACGAAGTCGTCGATCGACAAGGCGAAGACGATGGCGAAGGACGAGAGAATGGCCGGCGCCAGCAACGGCAGCAGCACTCTCCGCAAGGCCTCCCATGGTGATGCACCTAGATCCATGGCGGCCTCCTCGTAGTCCCGTCCGATGGCAAACAGGCGGCCGCGGACAATGATCACCACGAACGAGATGGAGAAGGTGACGTGGCCGAGGAATTGCGCCCAGGTTCCAAATGGAACGAAGTCATAGAGGTTGGCGAATACCAGGAAAAGCGCCACCCCCATCACCAGTTCGGGTGTGACCAGCGGCACCAACATGAGCAGCCCCGCCGCCTTCGCTCCCCGGCCTCGCCAGCGAGCCAGGCCCAGGGCCAGGGCTACCCCTAAGGGGGTTGCCACCACCATGGTGAGCACCGCCAAACGAAGGCTTTGGACCAGAGCAAGACGGAGCGAATCGTCGCGGGCAACGGAAGCAGCGTCAGTCAGATACCAGCGGAGGGAAAAGCCCTGCCACACGCTGCGCGATCGCCCAGCATTGAAAGAGAACTGAATCGCCACCAGGACGGGGATAATCGACCAGAGCAGGTAAGCCACGGTCAGAACCCGAATCGCTCGCGGCTTTCCCCACGGATTGGCGAGAGCTCCGCGAAGAGTCATCCCCGGGCCTCCCGGGTTACTCGCGAGACATTGATGAGGTAGTAGACCATGAGCACCGAGATCGCCGCCATCAGAATCACGGTCAATGCCGCTCCCTGGCGGCCCTGACTGGTCGTCTGATTGATGAACAGGTCGATCTGGTTGCCGATCATCCGGGTGCGGGGCGAGCCCGAAAGAAGGTTCGGCGTGTAGTAGTCGCCGAACATGGGGAGCATGATCAACACCAGTCCCGCCACCACCCCCTGACGGGAAAGCGGCCAGGTCACCCGGAAAAACGCCGCCCGCGGGCTGGCCCCCAGATCGCGCGCCGCCTCCAGCACCTGATGGTCGATGCGATCAAGCGCTGCGTAGAGGGGGAGAACAAAGAAAGGGATATATCCGTAGACAAGGCCGAGGACGATCGTGCTGTGTTTCCCTCCGAGCCAATCCCGGGCGCTCCACCCAAGGCTGGTGAGCAGCTCATTGATCATGCCGTCGGGGCTGAGGAGGTTGACCCAGGCCAGCATCCGCATCAAATAGTTGATCCAGAAGGGAGCGAGCAGGAGCAGGAGGAAGAGTGCCTTGCGCCTACCCGCATGCCGGGCAACGAAGTAGGCCACCGGATAGCCGATCAATAGACAGAGCACGCAGGCGACGGCCACATAACCAACTGTCCGGAGGCCGATGACCCCCATCTGTCCCGAAAAGAGCTGGGACAACACGTCGCCAAATGGAGATGCGTCCCATCGAAGCGGGTTCCACTCAGGTATAGGGCGGAGGAGGACCGGATGGAGTCGCCCCATCGCCAGGGCCAGGATGGCGTAAAACGGAACCAGGAATAGCAACACCAACCAGGCCAGTCCGGGGACGGCCATAGCCTTCCAAACTCGGGCCTCAAGACCGACCGCTTCGGTTTCCGCCGACTGCAGGTTGGTCGGCACTCAGCCCTTCATCCTCCGGAGTACGCCCTGTTCCACTGTTCCAGCCACAACGCCTCCGTTTCCGGTGACAACTGGGTGGGCACCACCGCCCGAGGAAGGTCAAAGTCCGACGGATTGACAGTGGTAGACGCCAGATTCTCGGGAATCCAACCGTCGGCGACGAGTGCCTCGGTGTCAAGCCCGATCTGGGGTGGCTGGTATCCAAGCCAGCCGAAGTTCTCCAGCGCGTTGGCCTCGTCGAGCATGTAGTTGAGGAAGTTGTGGGCGAGCACAGGATGATCGGCGCCCCGGAGGACCGAGAGGGTGTCACTTGCCAACAGCCCATGAGCGGTCGAGTTGGTCGAACGCGCCGGCCAGGCGTAGCCCAGGATCGACGGATCCCCTCCCTCCGGTAGGTATCCCTGAGCGAGGACCATGTCTCCCGACCAGGCCAGATGAAGGGCGAACCGGTTCTCGGGGATACCGGTGTAGGCCCCGTCGATGGTGTAGTCGATGTCCATCAGATCAACCAATTCGATCAACGAGTCGGCCGCGGCCGCCACCTGGTCAGCGGTGGCATTGCGGGGCTCGGCGATTCCCGCCCGGAACATGGCCATTTGCATGGTCTCCCGGAAGTCGTCGTAGAGTCCGGTGACGCCAGAATATTTCGGATTCCAGAAGACGTCCCAGGGGTTCTCGAGCCCATCGACGTCGTCCGGATCGACCACGTCGTTCCGCCAGCCGATCCCCGTCTGGTAAACCAGGTACGGAACGGTGTAACGGGAGCCCTGGTCGTAATACGGGCTCACGAGTTGCGGCCAAATGTATTTCTCCAGGTTGGGCAAGTAGTCGTGGTTGAGCGGCTGGAGAAGCTTTCCCGCCACCGCTTTGCCGATCGACTCTCCGGCAGGGACCCACACATCGAAGCTCAGTTCGCCCGACAGGAGCTTGGTGAACGCGTCTTCCTCGTTGAAGAAGGTGGTTATCTCGATCGAAGTCCCCAACGCTTCTTCGGCCAGGGGGACCAGATCGGGGCTGATGTAGTCGTTCCAGTTGTATATCTGGAGCGGTCCTTCTTCTTGCGGCAAACCCGACTCGATCGACAAGACATCATCGAAGAGAGGCTGGGTCGCCGGATTGGACGGGGTGCCGATGACGATTTCGGTGGCCGTGTCACCGGCCCCGTCCCCGCAGGCGGCGAGAATCGCCGACAACGTCGGGAGGCTGACCCCGAGAGCCGCCGACCTCCAAATGAACTCCCGCCGGCTCATGGTTGGCCGGCGCCGCTCCCGAGGATGGAACGTCATATGTTGCCTCCTTCCCGTGCAGGCTCATCCACGTGCTGGCTCATCCACGTGCTGGCTCATTCCCGGTGCTGGCTCCTTCCGTGCTGGCTCATTCTTTGAGCAACACGGTTGAACGGCCGTTCAATCAACTCTATCGACGAGGCCGGGCTGGGGTCGCCCTGACCGGATGGAGAATGTGCGCGCCCAGGTCGGCGGCGGCCTGCTCCAGACAGATCCCCTTCATGACCGCCGATGACACCGCGGGATCCTGGAGGAGTACCTGAATCGCCAGTCCGTCGATCAAGGCCGAAAGCTTGACGGCAAACCTGCTGGGGTCGATCGATTCGAACTCGCCGGAGACCACTCCCTGGCGCACGATCTCGGCGATGGTTGATCGAAACATGGCATCCATCCGAAGCCGTTCCTCCGAAAGCCGGGCATCGAACCGCGACCGGTTCCACATGTCGAGCCACAGCAACCACTCGTTGTCGCTGCGGTCGAGATTCTCGGCAGGTGGACAACTCGCCTCGATCAGTCGCCGGAGCCGGGAGGCCGCTGACGCACCCTCCTCCAAACCCTGCGCCACCCCGTCAAAGAACTGTTGATCACGAAACGCGATCGCCTCGGCCAGAAGGGCATCCTTAGAAGGAAAGTAGTAAAGGATCAACGCTGGGCTGGTCCCGATGCGAGCGGCGACATCGGCAATCCGGGCGTCACAAACCCCCCGCTCGGCTATGACCAGGGCCGCCGCCTCGAGAATCTGGCGGCGGCGTTCGTCGGTCATGCGGGGTCGGGGCATCGCTGGGTGATGGTATCGCCGCATTCCCCTCACCCAAGGAGAGTCGAGGCCGACCTAGCCTGCCCACCCGTGCCGTCTCTCGTACCGCTGCTCGAGGCTCAGTCAGTGGCGATCATCGGTGCGTCTAACCGGCCGGGGTCGGTCGGGAATGTGGTGGTTCGCCAGCTGGCCGGGGGTGGTTTCGGCGGACGTATCTGGCCAATCAATCCCCGTCATTCAGAGGTCGAGGGGTTGGAGTGTCTCGCCTCCGTCGAGGAGGCAGGGCCAGTGGACCTGGCGGTGCTGGCCGTTCCCAACCACGCTCTTGAAGGACAGATGGAAGCGGCGATCGATGCGGGAGCAGGCTCGGTGGTCATCTTTGCTAGCTGTCTGGGAACCACCGCCAGCGGCGAAACTCTTGTCAAGCGCCTGGCCGCCATGGCCCGAACGGCGGAGATCCCGGTGTGTGGTGGCAACGGGATGGGATTCGTAAATCTCGAACGACAGCTACGAATCTGTGGGTTCAGGCAGCCGCCGGACCTGGCGCCGGGAGGTGTGGCGTTCTTCACCCACTCGGGTTCGCTGTTCTCGGCGCTCCTTCACAATGGGCGGGGACTCCGATTCAACCTGGCGGTATCCACCGGAAACGAACTCGTCACCACCATGGACGAATACGTCACCGATGCCCTCCGTCGGCCCTCCACCGCCGTGGTCGGCATGTTCCTCGAGGCGATTCGCAACGTGCCGGGAATGGAAGCGGCGCTGGCAGCCGCCAGCGAAGCCGACCTGCCTGTCGTTGCCCTCAAAGTTGGACGAACAGACGAGGCCCGCCGGGCGGTCGCCACCCACACCTCGGCCTTGGCCGGCGACTACGACACCTTCGCCGCCTTTGCCGCGGCGTACGGAGTACATCTGGTTGAGAGCATGGATGAGATGACCGACACGCTCGAGCTGTTCTCGAGCCGCCGGCGGGCGGCGCCGGGAGCGCTGGCCGCGGTGCACGACTCCGGGGGAGAGAGGAGCCTGCTCATCGACATAGCTCACCGGACCGGTGTCCCCTTGACCCGACTTGCCGACTCCACCCGCCAGCAGCTGAGCGGTCTGCTCGATCCCGGGCTCGAAGCGGAGAATCCGCTCGATGCCTGGGGCACCGGACGGGATGCCAACCGGATATTCACCGAGTCGTTGAAGGTTTTGGCAGGCGATCCGGGGGTCGGAGTCCTGGCATTCGCCGTCGACCTGACGACGGAAGACTCGCCCGAAGATGGCTACGTCAAGGTTCCAATCGAAGCCGCCCAGTTGACCGCGAAGCCGCTGGTGTTGCTGAGCAACCTGGGTAGTGCGGTCGACCCCGACCATGCCGCCCGGATTCAGGTCGCCGGCATCCCGGTCCTGCGTGGAACCGATACCGGACTACGGGCCATTCGCCACTTGTTCGACCACCGGGATCAACGGGGACTTTCGCCGGTGGCAGTCGGCCAACCCCCTGCTGCGTTGGCGGACTGGCGCTCAAGGTTAAGGCCGGGATCGATGCTCGACGAACACTCCTCGCTTCGACTGATCGCCGACTTCGGAATCCAGACCATTCCGTCTTACCTGATTGCCAACCTGAGGGAAGCGGTGTCGGCGGCCGAGCTCAGTCCATACCCGGTGGCCCTGAAGATCAGCGGCATATCGCACAAGAGCGAGTCGGGCGGTGTTCGCCTGGGAATCCGCAATCGCCAGGAGTTGGAGGCAGCCTTTATCGACCTTGCTTCCCTTGGTCGGTCCATGGTGGTCCAGCCGATGGCCCCGGCCGGCATCGAGCTTTCCCTCGGGCTGATTGCTGATCGCCAGTACGGGCCGGTCATCGTCATCGCCTCCGGCGGTGTGCTGGTGGAGGTCTTGCAAGACAAGGTCACCGCCCTCGCTCCCCTCGACCTCGCCCGCGCCGAGGCGATGATCAATCGCCTATCGATCAGGCGTTTGCTCGATGGCCATCGGGGGAGGCCCGCCATCCACCTCCAAGCCCTGCTCGACGCCATTGTCTTGTTCTCATCCATGTCCATCCATCTAGCCGGGTCGGTCGCCTCGATCGACGTCAACCCGTTGATCGCCCACCCCGACGGAGTGGTGGCGGTAGATGCATTGGTCGTCATCTAAGGGGGGCCCGCGTTGACGGCTGCGAATGCTGCCGTGACCGTCGCCGCGACTGCTGCCTTGACGATCGCCGCGTTGACGACTGGCCGGATTCCTGCTCAACTACTGCCAATAACGCGCTCATCCAGAGCGGTGGAGGGACAGGCCCTGTGAAGCCGCGACAACCGACTTGTTCGGTGCCAATGCCTGATCGATGAGTTAGCAGAAGCGGGAATCCCGCTCGCTGCGCCCGGGGAGCGCGTGTTAGCGAGAGGAGATAGGGATGTGACTCGTACCTTACGTAATGGTTCGTCCATCGAGCCGCTTTGAGTCAGCACGAACAAGGAGCAAACATGACCACCGCCACCACCCCAATAGATAACGGGGTCAACGTACAAGCCCTGTTGGACGCCCGCACCGCCTTAGCCGACGCCCCGGAGGCCGCCCAGTTCAAATGGCGGGCCACCAACGAGTGGATCAAGGGAACCCACAGCCATTCCACCGTCCATGGCTTTTTTGGTCTGGGAGACGAACAGACCCACCGGGCCGCGTTCAAGTTCGAAGCCGACCATCCGGAGGTATTCGCTTCTGAGGATCACGCCGCGACCCCAGTCGAGATCGTCCTCGTTGGGTTGGCGAGTTGCCTGACCGCCGGCATCGCTGCCGTAGCCCAGAACCGCGAAATCCAACTCAATTCGGTCAAGGCGACCCTGGAAGGCGACATGGACATTCAGGGGATTCTCGGCGGCGACCCCGAGGTCAGAAACGGGTTCACCGGCATCAGGGTCAAATACGAGATTTCGGCTGACGCCACCCCAGAGGAGGTCGAGGCGTTGGTTGCCCAATCACAGAAACGGTCGGCCGTCTTCGACCTCATCACCAACCCGACCAACGTGACGGTCGAAGTGAACTAGCCACTACGGCATGCGCACGACCACGGTCGTGATCGGCGCGGGGCATACCGGGCTCGCCTTCAGTCAACTACTAACTGAACGATCGCTCGACCACGTCGTGATCGAGCGAGGCACGGTGGCCAATACGTGGCGGACCGAACGTTGGGATTCCCTGCGGCTGCTCACGCCGAACTGGCAGAGCCGCCTACCCGGCTTCGCCTATCAAGGCGAAGATCCCGATGGCTTCATGACGATGCCGGAGGTGATCGAGTTCATCGGCGAATACGCCCGGCACATCGACGCCCCTCTGCAGGCTCACACCGCGGTCCACTCGGTGCGGAGCAAAGGGGGCGGCTTCGAGGTCCTAACCAGCAACGGGCGGTGGGAGGCGCCGACGGTGGTCCTGGCCACCGGTGGTTTCAATTCAGCCCACCTCCCTGGCGTGGCTGGCGAGGTGCCTCGCTCAATTGAGATGGTGACGCCCCTCGAGTACCGCCGACCCGAACAGTTGGCCGACGGCGGTGTCCTGGTGGTGGGGGCATCGGCGACGGGAGTCCAAATCGCCGAAGAGCTGCAACGCTCCGGCCGCGACGTGACACTGGCGGTGGGTGAACACGTCCGCCTGCCGCGGATTTACCGGGGCCGCGACATCATGTGGTGGCTGGAACGAAGCGGGATTCAGGACGAACGCTACGACGAGGTCGACGACATCGTCCGGGCCCGCCACCTGCCCTCGCCCCAGTTGGTAGGAACACCTGAGAAGGTGATGCTTGACCTCAACGCCCTGTCCGATCGGGGGGTCAATTTGGTGGGCCGGTTGGGAGGACTCGCCGATGGGAAGGCCCAATTTTCCGGGTCGCTCAGAAACAAGTGTGCGCTCGCCGATCTCAAGCTTGGCCGGCTCCTCAACAACCTCGATGAATGGGCGGTGGGATCCGGACTCAACGGCGAGTTGGAGGCTCCGCACCGGTTCGCCCCTACCCGGGTCGAGGAGTCCCCCCAGCTTTCGATCGACCTGAGGACCGGGGAGATCGCCACGATTTTCTGGGCCACCGGATACCGGCCCGATTACCAGTGGCTCCACCTCCCTGTGCTCGACCGCAAAGGCCAGATTCGGCACGACGGAGGGGTCGTTGCCGAAGCCCCCGGAATGTACCGGATCGGTTTGAACTTGCTGAGACGAAGAAAGTCGTCCTTCATTCATGGAGCCGAGGACGACGCCCGCGATCTCGCCGATCATCTCGTCGGGTTCCTCGCCGGAACCCGTCCCTAGGTTCAGTCCCGAGGTTGTGGCTCACGAGCAATCGTCGTGTCAACGATCCACCAAGTTGCCGACTTCGGCTAGCTCAACGGAGTTACGCTCATCGGATGTGCTTCGATCCGGATTCGCATCCGCCGTTGCTCCCGGTTGAAGGTGG
Source organism: Actinomycetota bacterium (assembly GCA_052390035.1). Lineage (GTDB taxonomy): Bacteria > Actinomycetota > Acidimicrobiia > Spongiisociales > ZC4RG35 > JBQTHI01. The sequence continues at coordinate 19,599 of JBQTHI010000051.1, forward strand.
TTCGCTAGATCATCGGCCGATCACCCTCACCGCCGGCGACGGCAACACCTTTGCTGCATATGAAGCGTACGGCGAGGGGGGCGGTGAAACGGGAGTGGTCGTCTTGCCCGATGTTCGCGGTCTCTATGTCTTCTATGAGGAGTTGGCAGTACGGCTGGCGGAGGCCGGTCACGATGCCGTCGCCATCGACTACTTCGGGCGGACCGCCGGACGCGGAGAACGGGGAGCCGACTTTCCTTATCAGGATCACGTGCCCCTAACCACCTACGACGGGGTCAAGAACGACGTAGCGGCGGCGGTGGCGAAACTACGGCAAAACAACCCCCGCCGAAAGATCTTCACAATGGGGTTCTGTTTCGGCGGTTCCAACTCGTGGCACCAGGCCTGCAACGGCCACGGCCTCGCCGGAGTGATCGGTTTCTACGGAAAACCCGACGCAGTCCGCCCGTCGGGAGCCCGGAGTCCGATCGACTCCGTCACCGACATGGCCTGCCCGGTGCTGGCGCTGATGGGCGGTGACGACCCGGGCATTCCCGCCGAGGTGGTCGCCACGTTCGAGGAGGCCCTCACCACGGCCGGCGTCGAACACGAGATCATCACCTACCCCGGCGCCCCGCACTCGTTCTTCGACCGAGGCCAGAAGCAGTTCGCCGCCGAGTCGGCCGATGCCTGGGAGCGGGTCCTGCAATTCCTCACGGCTCACCGGTAACGAGGTCTTCAATCAGCTCTCTGGCGTGGTTGAAACGTTGCTCGGCGTCGGAGGGGTCCCTACCAATAGCAGTGAGACCAAGGCGCCCGGCCACCGCCACTGCCGACACGAGATGGAGCGCCACCCCCACCATGCTGTCTGCATCCCAGCCGAGCCGCTGGTCCTCAATCCGGTCGAGGACGTCGTCCGGGGTGAGTTGGTGGTAGGCCGGCGACTCCAGATGGTCGGTGGCGACGTAAAACCGCTCGCTTCCATCAACGTGGAAGCGGCCGGTGCCCGAGTCAAACGAGCCGTTCGTCAAGGCCTGCATGGTCAGCATGGGATGGGTCGTGCCCCCGTTGCGGAGGTTGATCTCGATGGCGTAGGGTGACCAGCCCGCCGGCCGGCGAACGACGACGAAGTCGATGCCGAAGCGCCCGATGACTCCCTGCCCCGCCAGCAACCACCCGATCCTCTCACCGAATCGGGCGATGAGCGCGCCGTACTCGAGATCCGCGGGAAACCGACACCCGAGGAAGGTCTGACCGGTTGGCCCGCCGAGCACCTGATCGTGGGTGGAGAGGATCTCGACCTCACCCAGGGGACTGGCTCTCAGCTGGGCGCTGGGACTGCGGATCTCGGTGCCCTCGATACGCTCCTCGACGATCCCACCCCGGTCCTTCAACAGATCAAAGAACCGTTCGGCAGTCGTTCCGCTGTCCTCTATCTCGATGGCTGCAGCCCGGCCCTTCAAGTCGGTCATGTTGCTGGCTCCTGCCAGCCGCACCACGGCGTTTCCCATCCCCCCCGCACTGTCGTCGAGTTTGACCATGGCGGCAGAGAGAGTCGGGTTTCGCGCCCTGAGTTCGGCTAGGGCGTCAACCACGTCGTCGAAAGTGTGGACGTCCCCCCGACCAGCCGGATGTGGCACTCCCGATTCGGCGAATAGCCGACGGCTGCCGCTTTTGGTGCCGAGATGAGCCAGACTGGGATCCGGCCCGTAAACAGGAACGCTGAGCGCGGCGGCCAGTTCCACCTCATGCATGGTGGTGTTGAAAGGCAAGATCACTGCCCGTCGTGGATCTCCGATCAGCCTGCGGAGACGCTCGATGAATAGCGGGCGGGCGAGGATCTTCTCGACCAGCGGCCGGGGCGAGCCGTCGCTCAGCGAAACCAACACCAGCCGATCACGTAGGTCGCCGCCGGCCGGTTGACGCATCAACGAGAGGTAGTAGTCGATGAGTCGCGGCTGGATCGGTTGCGAGGTCACGTAGACCACCCGAGTGCGGGGGCCTCCGGCGAGAGCAAGGACCAGGAAGAGGAAGCGCTCCTCGTAGGCCGGCATCACCGGAGCGAGGTGGTCGGGAATCTGGATATTGATCGAGTTGATGACCACGATCGTCCGCTCGAAGTCGCCGACGGCGCGGATGGTCATGGCGGGCCACAAGTCGACCAAGCTGGCCTGAAGCTGGCGAAACCGTGTCAACGAGTCGATCATCGGAAGGGCGCATCATGCCAGCCCGCCCAGCAGACGGGTTCGGCCCGAGCCCAAACCTCCGTGTGGAAGGGTCCTGTCCCACGCCACTCGTACGATGGGCCCATGACCGATTTGCCCGTTGAGGTGATCCGCAGCACCCGCCGCCGACGCACCGTGCAAGCTTCGATCGTCGGCGGACGCATCCGGGTATTGGTTCCAGCCGGTCTCAAAGCGGAAGAGGAGCGCACACTGGTGGCGACGATGGTGGCCCGGGTTTCGAGAAAACGCGACTCCGGGATGATCGACCTCGAGCACCGGGCAAGACGGCTGGCCGCACGTTACGGGCTCCCCGTGCCCAAGTCGGTCGAATGGTCGGACCGGCAGGCGCAGCGATGGGGTTCATGCACGCCGGTCGATGGCTCCGTTCGGATCTCGAGTCGGCTGGCCTCGATGCCGGGCTGGGTCCTCGACTATGTCCTGGTCCACGAACTCGCTCATCTGACCGGCGATGGTCACGGCCATGGCTTCCGTTCACTGGTGGGTCGCTATGAGTTAGCCGAGCGGGCGGAGGGATATCTGATCGCCAAAGCCGAAGACGGCTGAAGCGGCTCCGAGAGAATCGGCCCAGGTATGCAGCCAGGTGCGGCGGTCGACTGCGAGCGGATACTGGACAGTTGGTGGGGACAGCCGGTCAATACCGCCACGGCACTTTCCTTCGTCCTCTCTGGCTTGGTCATCTGGCGGCTCCGACGCGATCGCGTCACCGCCTTGCTGGTGGCCGCGGTCGGCTTCGGCTCGGTTGCCTTCCATGGCCCGATGCCCTGGTGGGGGCAGTTCGCCCACGATCTCACGATCGCATGGGCTCTGGTCTGGGTGATCTTTACCGAGGCACGCCGACGGCATTGGTGGCCCGGCGCCTTTGGAGCCGCCAGCCTTCTGGTTCTCAATCCCCAGGCAGCCGATCTAACTCAGGCGTCACTTGCGGCGCTGGCGCTTTTCCTGGTATTGAAGGCTCGCGACCAACGGCCCGCCCGCCTAACCGCTGCGGGTCTTCTCGCTGTCGGGGCGGTGGTCGGCACTCTCTCCCGAACGGGTTGGCCATGGTGTCGCCCTGGGGCGATCTGGCAGGGTCATGGCTTCTGGCATATCGCCGCCGCCGCTTCTCTGGGGATCTGGGCATTCGCCTCGTCCAGACCCCGGCCGTGAACGAACTAGCCAATAATGACGCCGAAGTGACGACCGCCGAACATCGCCGCCTGGCAGATCCAGCGTGGAAAGCCTGGGGACCATACCTCTCCGAGCGGGCCTGGGGCACCGTTCGCGAGGACTACTCCGAGAATGGCACGGCGTGGAGCTATCTACCTCATGATCATGCCCGATCAAGGGCCTACCGTTGGAACGAAGATGGGCTCGGAGGGATATGCGACGCCAATCAGCGCATCTGCTTGGCCTTCGCCTTCTGGAACGGGCGCGATCCGATCCTCAAGGAACGGATTTTCGGTCTCACCAGCACGGAGGGCAACCACGGTGAAGATCCCAAGGAGTACTGGTGGTATCTCGATTCGACGCCCACCCATTCGTGGATGGTGTGGCGTTATCTGTATCCACATGCCGAATACCCCTACGCCCGCCTGGTGGAGGAAAACGGCCGCCGCGATCGACTCGACCCCGAGTTCGAGCTGATCGACACCGGCCTTCTCGACCAAGATCGATTCTTCGAGATCACCGTCGAATACGCCAAGGCCGCTGCCGACGACTACCGCATCCGGGTCCTGCTCCGCAACCCCGGTCCCGAACCCGCCACCATCCACGTCTTGCCGACGATCTGGTTTCGCAACACCTGGTCCTGGGAGCCGGGTGAACCACGTCCAGCCCTATGGACAGAGAACGGATCGATCCTCGCCAAACATCGGGACATCGATCGTCTGGTTCTCGAGGGAACCGGACAACCTGAGTTGCTCTTTTCCGATAACGAATCCAACGCCGAAAGGCTGTGGGGAGGAAAAGGTCCGCTCTATCCCAAAGATGGAATCGGCGATCACGTCGTGGAAGGCAAGCCGAGCGTCAACCCCGCCCGAACTGGGACGAAGGCGGCGCTCTGGTACCGGCGCACCATCCTGGCAGGTGGCATCGAGGAGATCCGGCTTCGCCTTGGCCCGGTCGGGGTTCCCGTGGGCGAAGGGTTTGATGACGTGTTCCGGCTGCGTCGGGCCGAAGCCGACGAGTTCTACGCCTCGCTGACTCCGACCGATGCCACACAGGATGAGTCGGAGGTGATGCGCCAGGCCTTCGCCGGAATGTTGTGGAGCAAGCAGTTCTACCACTACGACGTGGAGCGCTGGTTGGAAGGAGACTCCAACTTCCCCCCGCCGCCGGCGAAACGATCCAACGGCCGCAACGCCACATGGCATCACCTCAACAACGCCGACGTCCTCTCAATGCCCGACAAGTGGGAGTACCCGTGGTATGCCACCTGGGACCTCGCCTTCCATTGTGTGGCGCTGGCGCATGTCGACCCGCAGTTGGCCAAGGAGCAGCTCATCTTGTTGTGCCGCGAGTGGTACATGCATCCGAATGGCCAATTACCCGCCTACGAGTGGGCGTTCGGCGATGTGCATCCGCCGGTGCATGCCTGGGCAGCACTACGGGTCTTCGAGATCGATGGGGGACGGGACCACGAGTTCCTCGAACGGCTGATTCACAAACTCTTGCTCAACTTCACCTGGTGGGTGAACCGCAAAGACACCTCGGGCAACAACGTCTTTGAGGGCGGGTTCTTGGGAATGGACAACATCGGGCCTTTTGATCGCTCGGCAGGGCTGGCCCCCGGCATGCTTCTCGAACAGGCGGACGGCACCGCCTGGATGGCGATGTACTGCCTGAACTTGTTGGAGATGGCGCTGCGGTTGGCCGACCACGACCCCACCTACGAGGACGTCGCCACCAAGTTTTTCGAGCATTTCGCTTACGTTGCCTCGGCTATTCACACCCAGGGCCTGTGGAGCGAGGAAGACGGGTTCTATTACGACGTGCTTCAGACCGACGGACATCGGGTCCCCCTCCGGGTACGGTCGATGGTGGGTCTGATTCCTTTATATGCAACCACCACCATCGCCAAGGCGACCATCGAACGTCTGCCCGATTTCGCCCGGCGGTTTCGCTGGTTCCTCAAATTCAAACCCCAATACGGCGACGTGGTGAGCCACGTCAACCGCCTCGGAATGTATGAGGGACGCCTGCTCTCGATCTTGTCTCCTGACCGCCTCCGTCGGGTGTTGCAGGTGATGCTCGATCCCAACGAATTCCTATCCCCCTACGGCATCCGCTCCGTTTCGGCGTATCACCGCGACAACCCGTTTCAAATCAACCTGAGAGGGATGCAAGCCTCCGTCGACTACCAGCCGGGAGAGTCGACGGTCGGCCTCTTCGGAGGGAACTCGAACTGGAGGGGCCCGGTCTGGTTCCCGGTCAACTATCTGGTGATTGAATCGCTCCACCGCTTCGACCGCTACTTCGGCGACGAGTTCCGGGTGGAATGTCCCGCCGGTTCCGGAGTTTTGATGACTCTGTCCGAGGTAGCTGATGAGCTCGCCAGGCGGCTCACCGCGATCTTCCTCTTCGACGGTCAAGGGCGCCGGCCGGTTTTCGGTACCAACGAGTGGTTTCAAACCCATCCGCGGGTGTCCCAGTGTGTCCCCTTCTATGAATACTTCCATGGCGACACCGGCATGGGGCTGGGCGCCTCCCACCAAACCGGGTGGACGGGCCTGGTGGCCGATCTGATCGCTTCCCGCCGGAATGTGGTTGCTTGAGGGCGGGACCGAGAGACCCGGAGGGCCATCCGGGTCCTGACCACTCAGGTTCGGCTTGAGGTGTCCTGTCCGACGGTGGCCGGCGGTGAGACCGGGGAGCGGAGGAGGACGCCCGCCAGCAACGCCGCCGCCATCGTCAAAGCCCCTCCCACTAGAAACACTCCCCTGACCCCGATGAACGCGGCGGCTCCACCGGCCAAAGCCATCGAGGTGACATTGGCGGCGGTGATCATCGTTCCGAGACTCGCACCCGCTCTTCCCAACAAGGCCGGCGGTGTCTCGGTCTGGACGATGGTTGACACTCCCGCCTGCGCGGGGGTAACGAACAGTCCAACCAAGAACAGGAGACCCATCAAGTGCCAGACCGAGTTGGCTGCCGCCAAGGCCCCCACCACGATGCCCGCCCCACCGAGGCCGATCATGACCATCGCCGAGGACCGCAATCTGGCGGCCATCGCCGTCACCAGTGCTCCGGCGATGACCATGGCGGACACCTGGGCGGCCTCGAGTGGGCCGAACCATGTCTCCGACAATGAAAGGTCTTCGACGACGAAAGGCACGAGCAGAACATTGACCGCCCCCAATCCGAGCATGACGACCGTTGCCGCGAGGAGGACCGCCAACAGCGGCCGGGAGGACCTCAGCAGCGCCAGACCCTGACGAAGTTGGGTCAGAAAGTGATGTTCCACCGCCTTACCCGGTGCCTCGCCGGTAAGGCTCAGCCGTGACATCAGGAAGGCCGAGAGGGCGAAGGTGACTCCGTCCACCACAAACACCGGAGCCACCGATCCCATCAATCCGGCGATGAGGCCGGCTGCCCCGGTGCCGACCACGCCCGCCACGATCTTCGCAGTCTGGCTCAGCGAGTTGGCCGCCAGCAGTTGGTCGGTTCCGACCATCTCGGGAACCATCGCCGTCTTCGCCGGTTCGTCAAAGATGCCGATGGCTGCCTGCACAAATGCCACGAAGTAGAGAAGCCACATGCGATCGGGCGAATCGACGAGCAGAAACCCCAGTACGAGCAGCGCCCGAAGCGAATCGGAGAGGACCGTGATCCTCTTTCGATTCCAACGATCCACATAGACCCCGGCGATCAGTCCGAACAGCAGACTGGGTAAAGCAATGGCGATGGCGGTGCCGGCGACGGCGGCGGTCGAACCGGTTAGCCGCTGGGCCGTGAGCAACAGCGCCAGGTTGGTGAGCGCATCGCCGAAGGCGGATATGGTCTGACCGCTCCAATACAAGCGGTAATCGCCGACGCGGAGCAACCCTCTCATGGCACCCGTCCGGGAATCGGGTAGAAGGTGAACACGAAGGCGTACGAGGACCCGTCGTCGGCTTCGGCCGCCTCCATCCTCTCGATGAGTTCTTCCAGTTCCCGGACGAAGCCACCAGCGGCCTCTGGTGAGAGTCTGAGACGGGTCCGAGCCAGCGAGGTGGTGCGAGGTCTCGTCCGACGGTCCAGGCTGGCAACCTTGCTGACGAGAGCGCGGGACAGCTCGGTACGAGTGCCGTCGAGAAGGGTGGTCAGCACAGCTTCGACCTGTTCGCCGAATTCAGATGAGGCCAGTAGACGAGCCGAAGGCTGATACTTACGCGCCACCACCTGATAGAGACGCTCCGTGATCGCCCCGACCTGGCGGCTAGAGGCAACCTGGATCAGGTTCTTGGCGGTTAGCTGATGAAGGTGGTGATACAGCCTCGTGCGGGGCACACCCATGTGCGCGGCGATGTCGGTGGCAGAGCGGGGCCGGTCGAGCGCCTCGACGATCTCGACCGAGGTGGGTTTGACCAACAACTTCAGCGTGTCGACATCGTCGATCTTGAAAACGTCCCTCACCCGAGCCATCATTCAATCCACATCGATATTCAATACTAATGAATATATCGGGTTCATGAACGATGAGCACCTCTGGTGGAGGAAGCGCGCCGCTTTGTCGCTACGAAGAGGACTAGTCAGTTCGTGCGGGCGGCAACCATCCTCCCGAGTTTTGGGGAAGATTCCGATGAGGGCATGTGGCCGCTGTAACCGAAGATCCTTGCGACCGGCCGCGACGGGATGGCCCCATGCTGGCCACCTTTGTCGTCGTCGTGCTGCTGATTGGATCGGCGTCGGCCATCTTCGTCGGTGCTTATAACGGTCAGCGGCTGGCGGGCCTCGCCACCCGGGTTCAGCAGATCGAGAGGGCGCTGGCCTCCGCCGAACTGACGCGGCTATATCTCGCCCAGGCCGCCTACCTCGCCTCCGAGAGACGCTCGGGCATCACTTTTCGCCGGACCCTCGACGCGGCCAACCAGTCCTTGGTGGCCGCCGAAGCAGAGCTGCGCGCTTACGTGGCTCTCTCGCCGGCCCCGGATCAGATCGTCCTCGGGCCCCTCGCCGCCTTCGAAGCGAAATCGTCGTCGGCGATCGAGACCCTTCGAGCAGGAAACACCAACCTAGCGACGAGCATCATCCTCAGCGATCTTCAGCCTGTCTACAACGATCTCGAGAGGGCGCTGGTCGACGTCCAACGAGCGGAGGCAGCCGAGATCAACCAGACGTCATCGAACCTCGGCCGGGTTTCCGACGTCGTCGGGTTCCTGCTCGCATTCGCTCTACCCGTAGCGGGCATGACTGCCTATCGATGGGTGACGAACCGTCAGCGGCGCCAAGCCGAGCTCTCTCTCCGCATCAAGTCGGAGATGGCCATCAGCAAGTCGAAAGACGAATTCATCGCCAACGTCTCGCATGAGCTGAGAACGCCTCTCACCGGCATTATCGGCTTCGCCCAAATCCTCGATCAGTCGAATCTCGAACCCGAGCATGGCGAGGTTGTGCGCCTAATCGTCGACCAGTCGGCCGACCTGAGCAGGATGGTGGACGACCTTTTGACAGCAGCCAGGGCCGATGCCGACGCACTCAGTATCAGCCCTCGAGTGGTTTCCATCAAGTCCGAGGTCGCGGAGGTGGTCCGATTTGTGGAACTGATGCGGACCGAGGTCGAGGTGGACTGCCAGGAGGCGAAGGTCATGATCGACCCCGAGCGATACCGTCAAGTCCTTCGCAACCTGCTGGTGAACGCCCACAAGCACGGCGGGTCGCGCATCAAGGTCAGCGGCGTTGCCAAGGAAGACACCTATGTCTGCACCGTCATCGATGACGGCCCCGGTGTGCCAGCCCACGTGGAAGGGCGGCTGTTCAGTCGGTTTGTCCATACCGGTGAAACCCCGGTGATCATGGGATCGGTTGGGCTCGGGCTGGCGATCGTCCAGGAACTGTGCCGGCTCATGCGATGTGAGGTGTCCTACCGCCGGGTACGCGGGGAAACGTGGTTCTCGGTCACGATCCCACTGGCGGTTGACGCCGTGCACGATCGGCGCGATGTGATGGCGGCTTCGGCATGAGACGCCTGGCGGGCCTATTCGTGTGTGCCGCGGTCCTCTTGTCGGTGGCCGTGCCTGCTCTCGGTGCCGACGCCGCCCTCGTCGCCGTCGACGATCAGGTGACCACAGATGGAAAGACAATCCACATCTACGTCTTGGCAAATGACTCGGGCGCCATTGACCCTGCCACACTCACCATCGTCACCGTTCCATCAATGGGATCAGCCGTCGTCGTTGCCAACGGTGCGCCCAGAGTGAAATACACCACAGCGGAAGGGGCCGCCGGCGTGGATTCCTTCCAGTACGAGATATGCGACACCGCTGGTGGCTGTGCCAGTGCAACGGTCACCATCAATGTCGGGAGCGCCACCTCCACCACCACAACCGCAGCGCCGGAGACCACGACGACCACTGTTCCACCCGCACCGAGCATCAATGAGGCGATGCCCGCTCCAGCAGACTCAACTGACACTCCGCCAAGCCCGATCACGACCATCGAGACTGCCGTCGTCCAACCTTTGGTTGAAGGGTTGACCTCACCGATCCTGCTGGCGGCGCCCGCCCCGTCCATCGTGCCAGTGGTGCCACCGATAGCCGATCTTTCGCTCCGGTTGGACCTGCTGGCCGAAATGGCGTTCGCCGCCCCCACTACCTACGCCTCTGGCACGACCATTGGTGAGCCGGTCGGTGTCCCGATGGTCGCCAACCTCCTGTTTCTCGGTCGGTCGGGCGGTGAGACCCTCCGACTCGTCGCCATCCCCGCGGTCCTCGTTTCCGGTGTGGTCGGTTTTCTGCTGACGGGATTTCCCCAGCACATGATGGGAGCGGTTCTCGGCCTTCTGGTTGGCCGGCGAGGTTCAGGAGTAGGTAGGGTGCGGCGCCGTGAAATACCTAGTCGACCCGCGGGTTGACACCTACATCGATGCCCTGCCTGAGTGGCAGCAGGCCATTTGCCGCCAGGTCCGCGACCTGATCCACGCCACCGACCCCGAGGTAACCGAGACGATCAAGTTCACCAATCGGCCGTACTTCGTCTTGAACGGGAATGTCTGCGCTCTGTTGGCGGCCAAGACCCACGTCAACATCTTTCTCTACGATGGCGCCATCGTCCCCGATCCCGAGGGGATCATTACTGGCGGCCACCACAATCAGACGGCCAGAACAATCGCCGTCCGACAAGGCGAAACCCTCAACAAGGCCGCCCTCACCGAAATGTTCAGGCAGATAATCGCCAACAACCGAGCCGGCGGCTGGCGAAGAATCAAACGGGCGGGAGCGGGTTAGAGCCGCTCCGGCCAGGCGCGTACGAGGTTCCTGCGTAAAAAAACGTCGCTATGCGACGTTTTTCTACGCCGAAAACCGGGGCTCTTATTCGAGCTGGTGCTCGGCCTCCGGTTCCCGAGGGGTCAGTTTCTCCCGCCGGATGGTGCGAACGCAGGCGTTCCAACGCAGGATGGCATCGTCGTTCCCCGACGGGCGCAGCTCGGAGGCCTTCTCAAACCAGGTGAGGGCCCGCCGCAGGCCGTCGTACGCGAAGACCCGGGCGTGTCCCCGCTCCAGATATGCCCGCCCCTCCCGTTCGGCCACGATCCCGGCGTAGTAGTTGCGATCGTAGAGATCGGTGAGCTGCTCCAGGTAGCTCTTGGCGCGGGCCGGACCGCCGGCTGCCCCTCCGCCGAACTGATCGGTGATGGCCAGGGTCAACACCACCAGCGCCCGCTGATGACCGGGCTCGACCTCGAGCACGTCGAGGCAGATGCTCTCCGCCTGCTGGGGCTGGTTGAGAAGCCGGTAATGCTCTGCCCGGGCTATCGCCGCCTCGACTCCGTCCCTGCCGATGGGTTTCAGCTCGAATTCCTCAACGGACATTGGCTTCCTCCGCTGGAAAGCCTACAGGCGGACGAACAACCACCCGGCTACAACGGTGCCCACTCCGGCCAGCCCGTAGAAGAGGCCCGCCCGCCGGCCGACAGCCCCAAGGCCCAGGTCGACCAGGGCATAGCGGAAGCGGTGAGCCCAATGGAAGAGCGAAAGTGACACCACCACGAACAGCACCAGCCGGGACAAGGGATGTCGGATCGCACCGAGCAGGCCCGCCTCCGACAGCCACCCGACGGGGATCGCCACCCCGGTCAGCACGATCATCACCGGCATCAGCATGGCCGATACCACCCCCCCGGCCGCGAACAACAGCCAGAAGAAGGGGTCTGACGCCCGCCGATCGCCCGTCATCTCAACACCAGCCAGGCCACCACTCCCGAGATGGCCGCCCAGGCCAGGTAGTTGGAGGCGGCGATCAACCGAGGACTCACCTGCTCGTCGCCCCGACGGACCACCAGGATCTTGGGGGTGAGGGCGATCCAGGTGATGGTGTGGTAGAGCACCAACGCCAAAACCACCAGGTGCAGGACAATGCTGGCCGGCGACCGCAGCGCCTCGAAGAAGCGGCCGAAGGAGTCCTGTCGGGCGGCCTTGGCGACGAGTACCAGGAGGAAGGTCGCATAGGCGGCGACGGCCAGGCTGGTCAGCTCCCGCACCATGAAAGAGAAGTAGGTCGCCTTGCGCACCCACCAATTGCGGGGCAGCCGGCGGAGGTACTCCCGGGTCACCGGCGCCGACCCCCAACCCGCGGAAGCAGTACCGATATCGCCCAATCGGTGGCATACGAGAGCTTGGCCATCTGGATGGCGCCGGCCGGATCGACGTCCTTCGGACAGACCCGGGTGCAGTCACCCACATACGTGCACTCCCAGATGGCGTGATGGCTCATCACGGTCTCGGCCCGCTGGCCTTTCCCCCCATCCCGGGAGTCGAGGTTGTAGCGCTGGGCGAGGGCGAGAGCGGCCGGACCGGTGAAACTGGGGTCGAGTCCGTAGACCGGGCAAGCGGCGTAGCACAGTCCGCAGTTGATGCACATGCTGAAGCGCTTGTAGCGGGCGAGTTCCCCCGGGGTCTGCAGGTATTCCCCCTCCTCCAGCGGCTTGATCTCGTCCGGCATCAGCCACGGCTTGACCGTCGTCAGCTTCCCCATGAAGTCGTCGATGTTGTTGACCAGGTCCCGGATCACCGGGAAGTTGGCGAGCGGCTCGACCCGGACCTGACCCGGGTGATATTCGCGGAGGAAGGTCTCACAGGTCAGGCGGGGGGTGCCATTGACCATCATCCCGCAACTCCCGCACACCCCCATCCGGCACGACCAGCGAAAGCTTAGGGTCGGATCGACCTCGTCCTTGACGTAGTTCAAGGCATCGAGGACCACCCAGTCGGAGTGGTAGGGAGTGTCGTACACCTGGAAGCGAGGCTGGTCCTCGATCTCCGGTCGATACCGGAACACTTCGAGGGAGACCCGGTCGGTTGGTTCTGGCTCAGCCGGTTCCATAGGCCCGTTTCCCCGGTGGCCAGCGGGTGACCACCACGTCGAGATAGGCGATCTTGGGTTCACCGTCGCTCCGGTACGCGAGTGAGTGCTTGAGGAACTGCAGGTCGTCGCGGGCCGGATGGTCGGTCCGCTGGTGGGAGCCTCGAGACTCGGTCCGGGCCAGGGCGCTATGGGCCACTGTCTCCCCCACCTCCAGCATGCATTCGAGCTCGAGGGCGGCGGTCAACTCGGTGTTGAAGGTCCGGCTCGAGTCCGACAGCCGCACCTCGACGAAGCGCTGCCTCAACTCTTGGATCTTGGCGCAGGTGCGGGTGAGGCCGGCCGCGTCGCGGAAGATCCCCGCCCCCTCCTCCAGGCATTGGTTGAGCTCTGACCGCAGCCCCGCCACCCGCTCGCCTCCCCCGTGGCGGTCGAGCATTCCAACGATGCGCCGGCGCTCGTCGGCCGCTCGGGCCAGCAGGGCCTTGGTCGTAGCCTCAGGTTGCTCGGCTACAAACCTCGCCGCCGCCCGAGCTGCCCGCCGCCCGAACACCAGGATCTCGGTCAACGAGTTGGACCCGAGCCGGTTGGCCCCGTTGACGCTGACACAGGCGCACTCTCCGGCTGCATATAGCCCCGGCAAGGGCGTGGCGCCGTCGATGTCGGTGTGGATGCCCCCCATCATGTAGTGCACGACAGTGCGGACCGGGATCGGCTCGTCGACCGGGTCGATGCCGACGTATCGGACTGCCAACTCGCGGACCATCGGGATCCGCCGGTCGATCAGCTTCTCCCCCAGGTGGCGGATGTCGAGGAACACAAAATCCCCGTGGGGGCCGGCGATGGTGCGACCCTTCTCCCGCTCGTGAACGAAAGCCTGCGAGAGGCGGTCGCGGGGCCCGAGCTCCATCGTGCGCTTCTGAGGGTGGCGAGGGTCGGTCAGCGGGAGGGGCTCCCCCAGCCCGTAGTCCTGGAGGTATCTATAGCCGTCCTTGTTGACCAAGATTCCTCCCTCCCCCCGGGCGGCCTCGGTGATAAGGATGCCGGTGCCGGGGAGACCGGTGGGGTGGTACTGCACGAACTCCATGTCCTTGAGCGGCACCCCGGCCCGATAGGCAAGCGCCATCCCGTCGCCCGTCTTGATGTTGCCGTTGGTGGTGAAGGGGTAGATCCGGCCGGCGCCGCCCGTGCAGATGATCACCGCTCGCGCCCCGATCGGGTGGAGCTGGCCGGTGCGCATCTCGATGGCGGTGACCCCCTGGCAACGACCGTCAGCAACCACCAGGCTGGTGGCGAACCACTCGTCGTAGCGGGTAATCGAAGAGTGCTTGAGCGAGGTTTGGAAGAGGGCGTGGAGCAGGTGGAATCCGGTCTTGTCGGCGGCGTACCAGGTGCGCTCGATGTTCATCCCTCCAAAGGGCCTCACCGCCACCTGACCGCCCGGTTCCCGGCTCCAGGGGCACCCCCAGTGCTCGAGCTGAATTAGCTCCCGAGGAGCCTCCTCGACCAGCACCTCGACCGCATCCTGGTCGGCCAGCCAATCGGAGCCGGAGATGGTGTCGAAGGCATGTTGGTCGAACGAATCGTTGGGCTTGATGACGGCGGCGGCACCCCCCTCGGCCGATACGGTATGGCTCCGCATCGGGTAGACCTTGGAGATGATCGCCACCGTCAGTTCGAGGTGTTCTTCGGCGAGGGTGATCGCCGCCCGGAGGCCCGCCCCTCCTCCCCCGACGATGAGGACGTCATGTACCGGTGTGTTCAATTCAACCCCGTAACGGTGGCGGCGATGGTAGTTCTCCAAGGTACCTCGGGCACGGCAACGACGAGGCCGGTTCGGTGGTTCGAGTCGAAGGGTTACAAATGCCCAACGCCGGCCTCGCGGGCTAGAGCAACCCGCCGCCGGTGCCAGGCTCAAGAGCCATCACCGACTTGGCCGAGTTTCCCAACCGAAACCACGACACCATCCGCGTGCCTGGTTGGAAGAAGTTGCCTACCGTGCCAGGCAACTCTGGGCGAGTGCGATCAACCGACCCCGTTAGGAGAGTGCATGGAGTTCCGCAGCGTTGAGTACAAAACGGTCGGGCGCGTGGCCACCATCACTCTCAACCGACCTGAACGCCTCAATGCCATCGACCTTGATATGCCGGGCGAGATCGCCAAGGCAGTGAAGGTGGCGGAGGAGGACCCGAGCGTTCACGTGGTGGTAGTTACCGGCGCCGGACGTGCCTTCTGTTCGGGGTACGACCTCAAGGAGTTCGCCGAGCGCCCGGATGCTCCCTACAGCCAGCCGATGCCCTGGGATCCGATGATCGACTACGCAATGATGTCAGCCAATACCGCCCATTTCATGTCCCTCTGGCGGTGCCACAAACCAACCATTGCCAAGGTGCGTGGATATGCCGTGGCCGGCGGCAGCGACATCGCTCTGGCCTGCGATCTGGTCGTGATGGCAGAGGATGCCCGGATCGGCTATCCCCCGGCCCGGGTGTGGGGCTGTCCGACCACCGCCATGTGGGTCTATCGAGCGGGAGCCGAACAGGCTAAACGGTTGCTGTTCACCGGTGATCTGATAGACGGCCTTGAGGCCCAACAGATCGGACTGGTCCTCGAAGCGGTCCCCGAACCGGAACTCGACGCCGCAGTGGCGGCTTTGGCGGATCGGATCGCAGGGGTGCCCCGCAACCAGCTGATGATGCACAAGTTGATGATCAACCATGCCCTGGAGAACATGGGGCTGGGCTCCACCCAGCTGCTGGCCACCCTCTTCGATGGCATCGCCCGTCACACCCCAGAGGGTCTCTGGTTTAAGCGCCGAGTTGAGGAGATCGGTTTCGAACGGGTGGTTGCGGTACGGGACTCCGGCCAACCGATCGCGCCCGACATCTCCCCTTGATACAAGATGAGATGATCACCAATCTGCAGCAACAGCTCCACGCATTCGGCCCGTGGTTCTCGCCGAGCAGGACCGGCGGTTCGTCGCCGGGGTGATGAGTAGGCCACCTATCTAGTGGTGACCATCTCCCAACTTGAGGATTCGCTTCGCTTTGGCTAGCGAAGTGTGGCCTCGAATAGCTCCCAGCGGCCGGGGATCCCCCTCATGCTCACCGAACCCATCGGGGAAAAGGCGAGGTCGGTTCCGGTGGCGAGGTCTCGCACCGTCCGAGTCACGACCACTTGCCGACTGCCGGCCTCGGCCAGCGTGCGCGCCGCGATGTGAACTCCGATGCCGCCCACGTCGCCTTTTCTTTGCTCGATCTCGCCGGTGTGGATCGCCGCCCGCATCTCGAGGCCGAGTCGAGCCAACCCATCCCGGAGGCCGAAGGCGCAACGCAGCGCCCTTGTAGGAGTGTCAAAAGTTGCGAGGACCCCATCGCCGGTCGACTTGATGAAGTGTCCGGTCCATCGGGTGACTTCGGACTTCGCAGCTTCATCATGGCGGTCGAGCAGCTGGCGCCAGGCCCGGTCGCCCATACCAGCGGCGCGCTGGGTCGAATCAACGAGGTCGGTGAACAGGACAGTAGCCAGGACCCGATCAGCATCTTGAGCTGCCTGGAGCGAGCGGACTTGCTCCTGTGTCCAGGAGTACTCCTCCACGAATCGGCTGGTCGGCGCCTGCCGTTCGGGTTCGGGTTGGTAGGTGAGCAGTACGACGCCTGACGCGAAGGTGCGTGACCCGACCAGACGCAGGTGATGGGTGTCGATCTTGTCACGGAACAGGTGTTTGCCGCTTCCGAGAATCACTGGGTAGAACAGCAGCCGGTACTCGTCGATGAGATCGTGGCTGAGCAGCTTGTCGACCAGATCGGCGCTGCCGTAGACGAGAAGGTCCCCTCCCGGCTGTTCTTTCACCCTGGCAACCTCGGTCGCCACGTCGCCGGAGATCAAAGTCGTGTTGCTCCAAGTGGGGGCGCTCAAGGTTCTCGACACGACGTACTTGGGGATCTCGTTGAGCCGCTCTGCCAAGTCCTCACCAGGAGGTCTCGTCGGCCAGAATGCTGCCCAGATCTGGTACGTAGTTCGTCCGAGTAGAAGCGCCTCGGCATCGAAGATCTGGGTCTTATTGAATTCGACCGACTCGTCGTCCTGGACTCGTAGTGCCCACGCGTTCCTGCCGTCCCGGTGCTCGTCCATCCCCGGAGCCTCGATTACTCCATCGACGGTCACGAATGCGGTCACGACCAGCTTCACGGAGAGGCCATTCTGCTCATTGGCGCCACGTTCGCGTCGGGAAACCCTCCTTCATAAGTCCCACTGAAGCTTTTTCGATCAGCCGCCGGCGACACCCGTATTCGGTGTCGGCCGCTCAGCCCGAACCAGCGCTGGGTAGCCGCGGCTGCAATACGGCGCCAGGCGGGCTGGGCTACCTCCTCAAAGAGCGGGTCTCCGACATCGCCGTGCTTTTCGACGCCTCCATGGGGTGGCCGAAGTACTCGACCCATCAATCGTGGCCGGGCTTATGCAGCGGAAGCGGCCGAACTCGCCCATGAACCGCTCACGCCTCGAGCCCGGAGATGAGCATGATCACTCGCTTGCCTTGGTGGTCTCCTCCACCCCGATGGGGTGGAGGCGTCCGGCGTGGCGAAGTGTGAGCTTGCCCTCTTTGTCGACCCGGTCTTGGCGGACCCGTCTTTCCTTTGGTGGTCGTTCGGGAGCCGGCTGGCCGGCTTGTCTCGGCTATCGAAGGCAGCTTTGGGTGTCATCCGGTTCTTGGCGCGGTGGGGGCGCACCTCGTTGCAGTAGGCGACGAATCGGTCGATCTGGGTTTGCAGCTGGGAGTTTGGGTTTGCAG
>JBQTHI010000052.1:0-12390 GCA_052390035.1 Actinomycetota bacterium
ATGCTCGGACCGATAGCGGTGAAACACCTCATGGGTAAGGATCGGCCCTTCACGCACCAGGCCGGCGGGGATGCCTTCTGCGAGCACCTCCACCCGCTCAACGCCAAAGGCACGGAGCACCCGGTCGAGGACGATGTCGTCGCTGGTTTCGTCAAAGCTGATACCGACCCGATCGGCATCGATGAATCGGAGGTTGATGCCGTGGGCTACGGCCGACGACGTGATCTCGGCCGCTAATCCAGGCACCAGCGCGGTGACGGTGTCAAACCATGACGGGTTGACCACCTCTATTCCTGCCCGAGTCAGCGCAGCCACCAAACGCCCGGCGAGGTGGTTCACACGCCGAGCGATGGCCACCAGTCCGTCGGGTCCATGCCAGGACGCGTAGAGGGCCGCCATCACCGCCAGCAGCACCTGGGATGTGCAAACGTTGGAGGTGGCCCGTTCACGCCTGATGTGTTGCTCCCGGGTTTGGAGTGCAAGACGGAAGGCGATGCGTCCACCGGAGTCCGTTGTCGCCCCGACCAACCGGCCCGGGAGGGCCCGAACCATCGATTTTCTGGTCGCGATGAAGGCAGCGTGGGGGCCTCCAAATCCCATAGGCACTCCGAATCGTTGGGCGGAGCCGACGACAATGTCGGCTCCGAACTCGCCCGGAGGCTTGATCAACGCAAGAGCGAGGAGGTCGGTGACTACCGCCACCAGAGCCCCGGCAGTATGGGCCGTTTCGATTACGGAGGTAGGGTCGGCCAATGCGCCCGACGATCCCGGATAGGCCACCAGGGCACCGAAAGCCAGACCGAAGTCGAACTCAGCGGGGTCGCCTATCCGAACCTCGATGCCCACCGGCTCCGCCCTGGTCTGCACAACCGCGATTGTTTGTGGGTGGCAGTCCCGATCGACAAAGAACACCGGGCGATCGCCGGTGGCGAGGCGTCTGCACATGGTCATCGCCTCGGCGGCGGCGGTGCCTTCATCCAGAAGTGAGGCATTGGCGATGTCAAGGCCCGTCAGATCAGCCACCATGGTTTGAAAGTTGAGTAACACCTCCAGCCGCCCCTGAGAGATTTCGGCCTGATAGGGCGTGTAGGCGGTGTACCAGGCAGGGTTCTCCAATACATTGCGAAGAATGACCGGCGGCGTGAAGGTCCCGTAGTAGCCGAGGCCGATGAGGGAAGTCATCGGTCGATTACGGTTGCCCAAGTTGGCGAGCTCCTCGAGTACCTCCGCTTCTGTGAGAGGCGCGTCGAGCAACAAGTCGTCTCCGCTTCGAATCACCGGGGGAACGGTCTGTTCGATCAGCTGATCGATCGAACCGGCGCCGATCTCGGCAAGCATCTTGGCCACCTCAGCCGGGCGCGGTCCGATGTGACGCCGGGAGAAGTCAGTCAGAACCTCCATGAGGCCACACCCTCCATGAAGTCCGCCTTTCGTCCCCATGCTGTCGGCCCTGTGCCTTCAGCGTCGCCTCGACCGGACGGTCCGTCAGCCTGAGAGATTGCGGGGAAGCGGTTGCCCCTTCGGCGACCCTGGTGGGGGTCTCTCCCGTCCGGTGTCTATGGCGCGCAACACATTACCAACCGCCGGATTAAACAAGGGTCAGCCACTAAGGGGACGGGTTAACAAAGAGGCGGGGCTCCGGCAAGGGGGGAACCGGAGCCCCGCATTGCTCTTCTTGCGAAGAGCCGACAGGGGTTTCCATCGGCGGGTGCCAGGGGGTCCCGCTCCTTCCCTGTCGTGGGGTTGGGGAACCGCTGGTGTGGGGCCACCAGACGGTCCGCGCCGATGCTATGGCCCTGGCGCACGCCCCGCAAGTGCATGAGGAGTTTGCCGACAGGCTGTCCGTTCGTGGGTTGCCTAGACCGAGAAGCGGATAACGAGCACGTCATCAGCTTTGACGATGTACGACCTGCCCTCCAGCCGGACCAGCCCTGCTCGTTTGGTTTCCTCCCAACCGCCCGACCCGATCACGTCATCGATCGATGCGACCTCGGCCCGTATGAACCCGCGCTCGAGATCGGAGTGGACCTTCCCGGCGGCCTCGGTCACCGAAGCCCCGGACCGCACGGTCCAGGCCCTGGTTTCCTTGGGACCTACCGTGTAAAAAGAGATCAGGCCGACGGACTGATAAGTGGCGCGGACGATCCGCGCCAATGCTCCCTCTCCGAGACCGAGGCTCTCGAAAAGCTCGGCTCGTTCGTCGACCGGAAGCCGCGCCCCCTCCTCTTCCAATCGGGCGCTAAGCGCCACCACCGGGTCGGTCCCTCCCACCACCTTGGTAACGGCCTCAGCCAGACGAGCAGGGTGGTCGTCGTCTTCGTCGACATTGACCACCCACACCATGGGTTTGAGCGTCAACGGGCTCAGGTCACGGAAGGCCGCCAAAGCCTCCGCAGACCATGCCCGCCGGCGTAACGCCTCCCCACTCCCTAGGACCGCGGCGGCCTCCGTCATCACGTCCGCTGCCGCCCGTTTATGCGGGTCGGCGGTCGCCTCCTTTTGTAGACGTTCGCCCTTTCTGACAATCACCTCGTGATCGGCCACCGTCAGTTCGAGCATCAACTCTTCGGCTTGGATCGCCGGGTCGGTGCCTGAGGAGTCGACGTCGACTGACTCGTCGGTGAATGCCCGCAGGACCACGGCTAGGGCATCCATCTCTCGAAGGCGCGCCAGATGTTGACCTCCCGGACCAGCCGGGTGTCCTGATCGGGCCAGAGGCGGGAGGTCGAGGATCTCCAGCGTTGCCGGGACGGTTCGTGCCGAACCTTCTGCCCGAGCCGCCAGCTCCAGCTTGTCATCGGGGACACGGGCCACCCCGACGTTCGGCTCGATGGTGCTGAAGGGATGGGCAGCGGTCGGCGCCTCGAGACCGGTCAGTGCATTAAAGAGACTGGTTTTGCCGGAATTGGCAAAGCCGACAATGCCGAGGCGAGCCATGGCCTCATTGTGGCCGAACCGGGCCGGCCCGGCGTCGACTGCGACTGGTGCCGGCGGTTAGGTTGCTGGTTGTGTCACACCTCGCCGTGATTGGAGCCGGTTCCTGGGGCACGGCAGTCGCTGCTCTAGCCGCACGCCACACCCCGGTCGTCTTGTGGGCCCGGCGTTCCGAATTGGCCGAAACCATCAACGCCACCTCGGAGAATGTCGACTACCTGCCCGGGCAACGACTCCCGTACGGACTCAGAGCAACCTCCAACCTGGCTGATGCTGCCTCCGGGGCCATCGTGATCATGGTGGCGGTGCCCTCGCACGGGGTCCGCCAGATGTTGGAGGAGCTTCCACCCATTCCCGCCGACGTTCCAATCGTCTCGCTAACCAAAGGCATCGAAGAAGGCAGTCGCCGGCGGATGACCGAAGTGGTCACCGAGATCCTCCCCGGCCATGAGCAACGTCGGATCGGAGTCCTCACCGGGCCCAACCTGGCTGGTGAAGTCATGGCGGGACATCCGACCGCGGCGGTGGTGGCGATGGCGGACGAGGATGCGGCGACGCAGGTACAGCGAGTCTTCATGGGTCCCACCTTCCGGGTGTATACCAATCCGGATGTGACGGGGTGTGAGCTGGCCGGTTCGCTGAAGAACGTCATGGCGATCGCCGCCGGGATGTCGACCGGACTCGGCTTTGGCGACAACACTCGAGCGGCTCTGATAACCAGGGCGCTCGCCGAACTGACCCGCCTCGGTGTGGCGCTCGGTGGAAATCCGGCCACCTTCGCCGGTCTGGCCGGAATGGGCGATCTGATCGCCACCTGCACCTCCAGCCAGAGCCGCAACCAGAAGGTCGGCCAGGCGTTGGCCGGCGGACAGAAGCTCGACCAGATCATCGGCGAGATGAGGATGGTGGCCGAGGGGGTCAAGACCAGCCGCGTGGTGGTGGAGCTTGCCGCCGAAGCCGGCGTCAACATGCCGATCGCCGAAGAGGTCGCACGGGTCCTCTACGACGGGGTCAACCCTCGCGAAGCGGTGATGAGATTGATGACCCGTGAGGCCCGAGCCGAGTAGCTAGACGTAGAGCCGGCTCACCACCTGGGCAACGCAGGCCGGCTTGTCTGATCCTTCGATCTCGAAGGTGACATCGAGCACTACCTGGCGACCCCCAGGGACATCTTCGACCGAGTTGAGCGTCGCCCCGGCCCTGATTCTCGAGCCCACCGGCACCGGTGAGACGAATCGGACCTTGTTGCTCCCGTAGTTGATGCCCATCCGCACCCCTGCTACCCGGTAGATCTGGGCGACCAAAGGCACCGCCAATGACAAGGTCAAATAGCCATGGGAGATGGTGGTCGTAAAAGGTCCTTGGACGGCCCGCTCCGGATCGACGTGGATCCACTGGTGGTCGTCGGTGGCTTCTGCGAACAGGTTGATGCGGCGTTGGGTGATCTCGATCCAGTCCGAGAAACCAAGGTGTGTGCCGACGAAGTCGTCGAGTTGATTGAGATCGTCAAAGGTCCTCATCGGCACAATCAAGACCCGGCTGCCGCCGCCCGGAGGGCCCGGAAGAGGAGGTCGCGGTCGCCGAGTAGATGATGAAGGCGTCGCTCGAGACCCCCGATGGGGAACAGGTTCTGGGGCGCTCGAGGGTCTTTGTGCGCCGCGCTGGCATAGCGGCACAAGGTGGCGGCGGTGAGATCAGCCACCCGCCGGGCGGCAGAGACATCGTCGACCGCGTTGATCTCGGCCCTGACGATTCCATCCATCGGGCCGCCACCGGTCATCGGCAGTTTCAGGTACCACGACAGCCGGCTCCAACTGGTCGTGGTGAGGAACAGCGGAGTGCGATCCCCGGCCGTGAGCATCCCCAGAATCGGCCGCAGGGCCGGGGGCAGGTAATGGACATGCTGGGTTTTGATGTAGCCGACGGCGCCCTCGACGTGGCGGCGATGTGAGAGCGGGCCGTCAACCACGATCAGCGGAACGTTGCCTGCGCTGGCAGCGATGGCGCCCTCCAACTCACCCATCCGCTGCTGCAACCCGAGCCATAGCTCCTCCGGCGCCACCCCCTTGGTGAGCTGTACTGCATAACGCCCGTGTCTGGTGGTGATGTCGGCGGCCGCGGCCGCCGCGGTGAAAACCCCCCGGCGGACCTCTTTCTGCACTATTTCGGCGGCGTGATTGCAGAGCACCGCACCGGCGGCGTAGCTGGCCGCCAGGGCCAGCATCGGTGTGCCATCGTCCTCTTCGATCCACAGATTGGCGTCGATCCGTCGGACCCCGTCAACGAATAGCACCTCCGGGGCGGGCTCGGCGGTTGATCGGATCGGCGCCCAGCGGCTGGCATCGATCTCAATGTCGACGTCGGGTTCGGCACCCTCCAACTCGCCACCGGCGGTGGTGCCGTATTCGGGCGCCCAGGGCTGGACCGTGAACCTCATGCGTCGACTCTCTTCACCGACGCCCCGTCCTTCGCTCTCCCGACGTGGTAACGGACGGGCATCTGTTCGGCCAGTTCGGCGACGTGGGTGACGATCCCCACGGTCTTGCCCTCCGCTCCCAGTTCGGCGATCACCGAGGACACCACGTCGAGGGTCTCGGCGTCGAGGGTTCCAAACCCTTCGTCGAGGAAGATCGATTCGAGCCGTGCCGGGGTGGTGGCGGTCTCCGCCACCAGGTCGGCCAGCGCCAGGGCAAGGGCCAGAGATACGAGAAAGGTCTCGCCTCCGGATAGCGTGCGGACCGACCGATGATGGCCTGCGGAGAGGTTGTCGATCACCTCGAAGTCGCGGCCTGCCATCGCCAGCGAATATTGGCCGCGGGTCAAGTCGGCGAGTCTCAGGTTGGCCCCTGACACCAGGGCGGCGAACACCTCGTCGAGCAGCCAGTTGCGAAATGCATCGTTGCGAAGGAGCTTGACCAGCAGGGCCGCCACCTCCTGCTCGGAGGACGAGGCTTCTTGTTGCTTCTCCAAGTGACGGGCCTCGATTCGAAAGGTTTCGATCTGTTTAAGTTGCACACGCCTCAGGGCGACAGCCTCTACTAGGTCGTCGCGGAGTCGGAGAACGGTGCTGGTCAGTCCCAGAGAGCTGAGCCGCTCGAGAAAGCTCTCGTGCCATTCCTTTCGGCGGGTGGCCAATTCCGAGACTTTGGCTCGCCCCTCCTTTATGAGACGATCGAGCTTGGTCCGCTCATCTGCTGCCCATCTGATGAGAACGTCCCAATCTTCGGATGGGTCGTCCAATGCCAGCGTGGGCGGCTCCAGAGAAGAGACCCGATCCCGGGCGGCCTGGATTAGTTGACGGGCCTGGCGTTCTCGGCTGGTAAGTGCCTCGGCCTCGTCTCGGGCCTCCCGTTGCCGAGTACGGAGCTGATCTACTCTCTCACTCGCCGCCAACCTGCGCTCTTCGGCGTTGGCCAGCTCTACCTCAGC
The DNA here is from genome assembly GCA_052390035.1 of Actinomycetota bacterium. Lineage (GTDB taxonomy): Bacteria > Actinomycetota > Acidimicrobiia > Spongiisociales > ZC4RG35 > JBQTHI01. The sequence continues at coordinate 6,364 of JBQTHI010000052.1, forward strand.
TACCTCCAACTCAGGCCGACTGGGGGCATCGGCGACCTGCCTGTTCAACTCGCCGAGCCGGGCATCCACCTTGATCCTTTCGGCTGTGGCCGCCGCCAGTGCGTTGTGCTTGCGGTGGCGAGATTCCTCCGCCACCGACATATCGACTTGGGCGCCATCGAGTTCGGGTACCCCCAAGGATGGCGGAGGCGAACTAACCACTTGATCGCAGACCGGACATGGTTCACCAGCTCGCAAGGCCTGCCTCAGATGAGCAGCGCGGTGGTCGTCGCTCGCTTTGGTGAATCTCTCTCGGGCCCGATCGAGATCGGCGGTGGCCTGAAGAGCCCTGACCTGAGCGTCGGCCTCCGTGACGGAGGCGGACGCCAGTTCGATGGTGTCGCGCTCCAGGGCCGACCAGGCTTCGGACCAGCGGTTGAGCTCCTGTCGGCTCGGTAGCCGGCTGAGCTCTGCGGCGGCAACTTCGAGCTCGGTCTCGGCTGCGGTCCGCAGATCGGCGATCTCGGTCGCCGCGGTATCGACCACACGCCGGCGCTCGGAAAGGACCTCCAGCCCATCTGGTGGCCGTAGCGCGTCGATGGCGGACAACAGTCGGTGGTGGTTATCGACGTCGGCCGCCGCCGCCGACTCCTCCTTTTGGTCGGCTTCGAGCTGGCGCCGGGCCGCATCGAAGGTAGCCAGGGCAGACTCAAGACCGTGGAGGCCCTCTCTCGCCACCCGCTCTGATTGGTCATCGATACCGGTGATGGCCGACAGTCGCTGTTCGATCATCTTCAGCTGCCCGGCGGCGAGTTGTTGGCGTTGGCCGGCCAGCTGGCCGATCCGTTCGTAGATACCTAAGTCCAGCAGGGCCGAGAGCAGATTCTGGCGATTGGCCGGCTTGTCGTGGAGGAATCGCTGGAATTCGCCTTGGGGGAGCAGCACACAGGTGGTGAACTGGTTGAAGTCGAGGCCCAGCAAGGTAGCGACCGACGCCGTCACGTCATCTGCCCCGGTGGCGACCACTGCCCCGTTGCTCTCGAGCGATGCCTCATCAGTGTTGGCCGTGCCCCGCCTGGCGTCCTTGCGGACATGTCGGGCCACCCGCAGTTTCTCTTCACCGACGGTGAACTCGAGGGCGACTACCGCTTCTAGCAGACCCTGAGACACCACCGGTGCCACATGCGGCTGACGGGGTACCGCGCCGTATAAGGCGAAGCAAACACCGTCGAGGATGGTGGTCTTGCCTGAGCCGGTGGGCCCGGTCAAGGCGAACAGCTCGACTCCGCTGAAATCGATCTCGGTGAAGGTCCGAAAGGCACCGAAGCCTTTCAGGATGAGACGTTCGGGCCTCATCCCTTCACCTCGGCGTCGCTAGCCAGCTCATCGAACAGGGCGGGAAGGCGGGGATCGTCGACCTTGCGATACATGAGGTATTCGCGGAACAGTTCCCCCGGATCGCGGCCCAACCGGCGTGGGGCAACCTGATCGTTGCGCTCGCCTGTGGGTGCCAGCCGGACCTCGAGGGCGTTGGGGAGGATCGCACGGACCTCGTCGGCCAAGCCTGCCCGGGCCGGGTCCTCCAATTCAATCCGCAGGTAGGCGTCGCCCACTACGGGAGCCATAGCCTCGATCTGCTCCAGGGTTCCTCGCAGGGTGTGAAGCCGACGTCCGGAGGTGAGCGGCTGCGTTCTTACGGTTGCGGGACTCCCTGGTTCAGCATCGACGATCAGCACCGCCTTGCGGTCCTCTTCCTCACCGAAATCCAATTGGAGGAGGGAGCCCGAATACCACAGCGGCGCAGGGGCCGGCACCCGCTGGCAGCGATGAAGATGTCCGAGTGCTCCGTAGCTGAGAAAGCCGGGAAAAGCGAGGGCGGGTATCGAGTAGTCGAATAGGTGGGCGGTGCGTTCTCCCCCACCGGGCTTGGCTCCCCCCACCATCAGGTGGGCGAGAACCACGTTCACCGTATCGGTGGTCATGCCGTCGGTGAGGGCCACCAACACCCGGCCGATTCGCTCGGCGTATTCACCTATCCGCTCGGCCTGGTCGAACTGAAGAATCTCTTCGACCCCGATGATCCCCCGCTTGCTGATGAAGGGCACGACCGCCAGTCGAATGGGCAGCCCGTCCACCCCGATCACACCTCCTTCCCCGGCCCGGGAAATGTTGGTGGCCACGGTGATGCGACCCAAGGACAACAGCGGTGCCACCGCCCGCATCCTGGCCGGGTTGTCGTGGTTGCCGGCGATCATGACGACGGGAGCCGACTCGGCTAGGTCGAGAAGAGCTCGGTAGACGATCTCTTCGGCGGCGGGGCTCGGGGCTGCGCTGTCAAAGATATCGCCAGCCACCAAGACGACATCGACCCGCTCGTCGGAAGCAACGGAGGCGATCTCGGAGAGCACCTGACGGTGTTCCTCCTCCCGCGACCGGCCTCTGATTGTTCTCCCGACATGCCAGTCGGAGGTGTGAAGCAGCTTCATTGGCTGATCTCAGCTCAGACCCTCAAACGGATCGGCGCTTTCGGCGGTGGTTCGGATCGGTGACGCCTCCGAGGCCCGGGTCGCCCAGGCCGGGAAGGGGAATTCGAGAACCAGCGGGACCGGCAGCTCAGGCTGGGTTAGCAGCATCGTCCCCGGCTTGAGGATCGTGGCTCGCTGACGTTGTACTGCCGAGAGGAAACCGTATTCCTCGCGGGCACCCTCGGCGGGGTCGAGCCGACCCACCACCCGGATGGCGCAGTTGGCGATGATCCTCCGCTCCACCTCGCTGGCGGTCTGCTGAGCTCCGATCAGGATGACCCCGAGGCTGCGACCTCGCTCGGCCACGTCAAGCAATATTTCTTTGATCGGGCTGTCGCCCTCCCGTGGGGCGTATTTGTTGAGCTCGTCGAGAACCAGGAAAAGCAACTCTGCCGATTGACCGGCCTTCTCCTTTTCATCGAACGCCCGCCGCACGGTCACTCCAACGACGAACCGTTTGGCCCGGTCGTGCAGGTTGTGGAGGTCGACGACCGTCACTTGGTTGTCGAGGGTGATCCGGTTTCTCTCCGGATCGGGCTGGTCGGCCCGGATCAAGCGGTCGAGATGCCGCACCGCCCCGCTCAGACGTCGGACAAAGGCGTTGACCGTCCCTTTGCCGATGCCGAGGCCCGCCCAGACGGGTCCGTCGTTGTCGTTGGAGACCTTGTCATTGATGAGGTCGACGAGATCGTGGAAGGTGCGTACCTCCTTACCCTCGATCCGAACGCCGCCATCGCCGATCGGGATGACTCGGCGCAATTGGGCCATGACGTTGTAAACGACCATCGGGTACTGCGCCCGATCGTCCTCGGCATCGGCGAAAAGAAAAGGGAGCAGGTCGTCGCGGCAGAACTCCTCCAACGTCCAGAAAAACGCCGTGACGCCTTTGGTCCTGCTGGCCACATCGGGCGTGGCGGCCGCTGATCCGAGCCGGGGAGGGGCGTACACCCGGAACGATCGAAAAGGTTCGGCGGGGAGACCTAGCTGGCCATATCTGGCGCGTTGGTCGTCATCGAGAGTCAAGTTGTTGTGATCGAGGAAGAGCAGGTCCTCCCCCTTGACATTGAAGATCAGTGCCTTGGTGTTCACCGACCTGTTGCCAAGAACGCCCGAGGTGAAGAGCGAGTGGAGGAGAAAGGTGGCATAACTGGTCTTGGTCGCCACCCCGGATATGCCCGAGATATTGACGTGTGCGCCCCGCTGCCCATCGATGAACTCCAGATTGACATAGAGGGCATCGCCGTTGCGGGATAACCCGATCGGCAACTTGGCGGCCATGCGGTCGAAGAAAAGCGCCCGTTCCCGCTCCTCCCCCACCGCCACCCTCACTTCTTCACCTGGCAAAGGTGGGACGAACCTCTCGGGCTCGAAACGGGTGGCCGTCACCTGCGCGGCTTCGGATACCTCCGCCGGAAGCAGCCCTTCGTGAATCAAGAACACGTCGGACTGGAAGCGGGCACCTTCGTGTCGTGCCCGCACCTGGGCGATCATGCCGTAGATGTGAACAACCTCGCCCCCGGGGAGTTTCCGTTCCAACGCCACCACGTCGTCAAGTTGTAGGTAGCGGTCGGGGCTCACCCCCACCCAAAACTCGAGTGGGGTGGCGTCTTCGGTCCCGATCACCCTGCCTACCGGCCCGGTGGTCGGAGCATCGTTCATGTCACCCACATCCACCCTGCGAGGGTATCAGCGGGGGGTGACAGGTTCGGGGATCAATCCTCGGCGGGGTAGCTTCCGCATCGGTGTCTGCCACCGATGCCACCGCGCTGTGGGCTTGTCCACAATGCAGCAAGTGGTTGGATGCCGGGAGGCATAGCGTCTAACCCCCAAGTTTGGCGGGAATCAGGAACGGACGGGGTCGAGGCGATACACGGCTTCGGTGGTCAACACATAGATCTCGCCGGTCGGATCGGTGCCGAACGAGACCACCCTTCCGACGTTCCCCACCGACCCAGTCCAGTCGGTTGACTCGGTGGCCTGGCCGTCGACATGGCGAAAGCTGCGAAGCCAACCACCGCAATAGTCGCTATAAAAGTAGTGTCCGATGAGCTCCGGCATGGCCTTACCCCGGTACACGACACCGCCGGTGATCGAGCAGGTTCCCTCATCACCATGGGCAACCTCGACAAGCGGAAGCGTCAGGCCGGACGAATCACATCCCTGTCTAGGCGAGAAACAATGCAGCCCCTCGGTGATCGGCCACCCGTAGTTGACGGCCGGCAGTACCGCTTCTGTGACATTGACCTCTTCGAAGGCGTTCTGACCGACATCGCCAATGTAGACCAGCCCCTCGTCGAAGGAGAATCTCCAAGGGTTGCGAAGGCCGCTGGCCCAGACTTCGGGTGCGCCCCCACCGGCGGCGAAGGGATTGTCGACCGGGATGGAATAGGGTTCCCCTCCCGCTACATCGATTCGCAACAAGCCGCCGAGCAAGTCGTCGACGGGCTGCCCGTTGCCAAAGGTATCACCTCCCCCTCCCCCGTCGCCCAGTCCGATCCAGAGGTAGCCGTCGGGACCGAAGGCGATCATCCCGCCGTTGTGGTTGCTGGCCGGTTGGGGAACCTTGAGCAATACCCGCTCAGTTGCACCGGTGAACTCGGCAATGGTCGTGTCGCCATTGACATCGGAGTAGTGGATAAAGAACCGGTTTCGGTCGGTGGGATGCCAGGCCATGCCAAGCAGACCCTGCTCCCCCGAGTTTCTAACCCGAGCGGAGATGTCGAGATACGGCTCGGGTCCTTCGGGGCCGAGGGTCCACACCCGACCATCTTTGGTGGCTATGAAGACCGCCTCATCGATGGGCCGGTAGGTGAACATCACCGGAAAGGGCATACCGGGGGTAACTGCTGTGTAGCTCAAGCCCAGCAACGGGGATGTCGTGCTGGTCGGCGCGACCGTGGTCGGGGCAAAAGTGGTCGTTGAAGCCGGCACGATCGGGGCTGTGTTGGATATCGTCGGCGGTGGGGTGGTTACTGGCGCGGCCGGTGCCGCGCAGGCCAACAGCAATGTCAGACAGACGGCTCGCCAGCGAGGCATAGCAGCCGACCGTACCCCAGAGCGTGGAGTAAGGCGGAGAACCTCTAGCCGCGAGGCTCGGCGACTACATGCCTAACCGGAATCTCCAAACGCCGTTTGAGCCCTTTGACCGGATCGGCCTTGAGCCAGCGCGAAACTCCTTTGGGGAAAGTGGAGAGGATGACCTCGTCGTATTCGGGATGCGCATTCCACTCGTCGGCGGCGGCATTGACAGGGTCGGGGTCTCCCACACGCACTGCCTCCACCTTCACTCCGTGACGTTCGAGCGCCACCCGGGCTCGCTCCCCGGCCTGCTCGGCAGCCACTCTCGATTCCCCTTCCGTCCACCCGCGCAAGTGCTGTACCGGAGTGAGCGGGACCACCAGCACAAAACCCGATCCGGGTCGTTCGGCGGTAGTTCGGACCAGCGCCGAGGCCAGCTCCGGGCTATCGGCGGTCTGGTTGGCAACCACCATGATGCGGGCCACGGTCCAAGCCTACTTTTGGT
>JBQTHI010000053.1:0-2905 GCA_052390035.1 Actinomycetota bacterium
AGCCGGGCCTGCCCGTTCACCCGCCTCTGCACGTCGTCCATGAAGGCTTGGAGAGCACGCCGCTCGGGTGCAAACCAAAAGCCGTTGTAGACCATCTCGGCGTAACGGGGACCCAACTCGTCGCGAAGGTGGGCGACCTCACGATCGATCGTGATCGACTCCACCGCCCGATGAGCGTGGTGCAGCAAAGTCCCGCCCGGCGTTTCGTAGACCCCCCTGCTCTTCATCCCGACGAACCGGTTTTCAACCATATCCACCCGACCGACCCCGTGTGCCCCGGCGATCCGGTTGGCTTCGGCGAGAAGCTGCGCCGGCCCTAGTCCCTGCGCGTTGATGGCAACCGGATTTCCCGCCTCGAAGGTGACCACGACCTCTTCCGCCTGGTCCGGGGCCTGTTCGGGATCGACGGTCATCCGAAACATGCCGGGCGGAGGGGCGGCCCAGGGGTCCTCCAGCACCCCCCCTTCGTAGGAGATGTGAAGGAGATTGGCATCGATCGAATAGGGCTTGTCGGGGGTGACCGGTACCGGGATGCCACGCTCGGCCGCGTAGTCGACCAGGTCGGCACGTCCTCGCAACTTCCACTCCCTCCACGGAGCGATCACTTTGATCCCAGGATCCATGGCGAAAGCAGCCAGCTCGAAGCGAACCTGGTCGTTGCCTTTACCGGTGGCGCCATGGGCGATGGCGTCGGCCGAGACCGCCTTCACGGTTTTCATCATCCCGCGGGTGATGATGGGGCGGGCGAGCGCCGTCCCCAGCAGGTAGTACCACTCGTAGACAGCTCCAGCCCGCAACGCCGGGAAAACTGCATCTGCCACGAACTCTGCTCGCAGGTCTTCCACTATCGCCTGCACGGCCCCGGTGCCAAGGGCCTTTGCTTGGGCCTCGTCGACCTCGTCACCCTGGCCGACATCGGCGGTATAGGTCACAACCTCGGCGCCTTTCTCCTCGATGAGCCAAGAGAGAATTACCGAGGTATCAAGGCCTCCCGAATAAGCGAGTACCACCTTCACCGTTGTGCTCCGATCGCCTCGAGTTTTGCCTGTAAGACCGCCCCTCCGCCGGCTTGCGCGGTTACGACCAACACCGTGTCATCACCGGCGACTGTTCCCAACACCCCGTCGATGGCGGCGGCGTCGATGGCCGCAGCAACCACCTGCGCCGCCCCGGGCGGCGTCCTCAACACCACCAGATTGCCAGAGGCAGAAAATGAATCCGTGAAAGTCGCGAGGGTCCGAGCCAGCCGGCCCTCGTCGAGAGCGCCTCTCGGTCGATAGGTGTAGCCAGAAGATTCTTTGATTACCCCCAGCGCGGCCAGGTCGCGAGAGACGGTCGCCTGAGTGACGGCGAACCCGAGAGAGTGCAAGCTCTCCACCAGCTGGGCTTGGCTGTGGACAGATCCATTGGCGATCATCCGACGGAGGGCGCGGCGCCGGGCGGCGGTGTCAGGCATCGACTGTCGCCAATCTCATCTCGTCGACCGCCTGGCCAAACCTGTCGATGGCATCGGCCACCTCGATCGGATCGACCGTGAGCGGGGGAGCGAAGCGCACGGCATTCGGTCGCACGGCGTTTACCAGCAGGCCCAGGTGTCGGGCCCTCTCAACCGAAGCGGCGGCCCCGTCTGCCGCCAGCTGAGCGGCGAGCAACAAGCCGCGGCCCCGCACCTCGACCACCCCGGGCAGCTTCTCGAGTCCCGCCCGAAGTTGCTCCGACCTCTCCCGACAATTGGCGAGGAGCCCCTTTTCTTCGATCTCGGTCAACACCGCCAGCGCGGCGACACACACCACCGGTCCCCCACCGAAGGTGGTGGCATGATCGCCGGGCTTGAAGGCCGAAGCGACCCCCGCCCTCGCCAGGCAGGCTCCGATCGGCAGCCCATTGGCAAGGGCTTTGGCAATGGTGGCGATGTCCGGTTCGAAGCCCAGACCTTGCCATGAAAACCATTCACCGGTCCTCCCAATGCCTGCCTGGACGTCATCGACCACCAGCAGAGCACTCTCCCTGTCGCACAACTCTCTGACTTGCTGCAGGTAGTCGGCGGCGAGCGGCACCACTCCACCCTCACCCTGGATCGTTTCGAGCAAGACTGCGGCCGTCTGCGGTCCGATCGCCCTGGCAAGAGCGTCGATGTCTCCGGCTGGGACCTGTCGGAACCCGGGTGGCAGCGGGGTGAACATCGCCTGTTTGGCGGGCTGGCCGGTAGCAGCCAGGGTGGCCAGGGTACGGCCGTGGAAGGAGTCGATCAGGCTGATGACCTCGAAGCAGTGGGCTCCTCGAGTTGATTGACCATGCCGGCGGGCGAGTTTGATCGCCGCCTCGTTGGCGGTAGCCCCATCGTTGCTGAAGAAGACCCGGTCCATCCCGGAGAGACCGGTCAAGCGCTCCGCCAATGAAATCATCTGCTCGGTCAAGTAGATATTGGAGACATGCACCAGCCGGCCCATTTGCTCGTCCACCGCGGAGCGAACCCTCGGGTTGGCGTGCCCGACCGAGACGACTGCCAACCCGCTAAGGAAGTCGAGGTACCGAACACCATCAGCATCGGTCAGCCAACTCCCGGCCCCGGAGACGAACGCCACTGGTTGGCGTGCGTAGGTGTCCATCAACACCGCCCTCTCCCGATCGATCAAATGGGTGGTGGCGGTCATGGCAAAACCATCGTTCCGATTCCCTCTGGGGTGAAAATCTCGAGCAGGAGGGCATGTTGGATGCGGCCGTCCAGGATGTGGGCCTGGGCAACCCCGCCAGTCAGGGCTTCCAGGCACGACTCCAGTTTGGGTCACATGCCGCCTTCGATCGAAGGGCCGGAAAGCAGGGCTCCCAACTCAGCCAGAGTCATCCGCGACATAAGACTGTCGGGGTCCGCCAGATCGCGGCGAACTCCCTCGACATCGGTGAG
>JBQTHI010000054.1:0-2149 GCA_052390035.1 Actinomycetota bacterium
GAGGGTACGTCGCGTCCAGACACCAACCCCGTCATCCACAACTTATGGGTATACCTCAGGGCGATTCTCGGGTTGGCGGAGACACGAGGGAATCCGGTAGAACTCATCGAGGTTCTGACGGTGCGTCCTCGGCGGGCGTTTTGAGGGAGGGTCGACAGCAAACCTCTTGTGAAGTATCCTTAGAGCCATATCCCCCCAGTCGCTTCGGTGGCTGGGTGCGAGACCCGCCTGCTGGGCGGGTCTCTGCGTTTCTACGGGGCTACCAGGCCGCCGGCTTGCGAATGACGCCTTGGGCGTCCCCCAGCTCCTCGGGTAGCTGACAGTCGGCGAGCACGCTCGTCCGGAGCTGTTTGAAAAACGTCGCCCGGAGTGCTCGGGACCGGGATGCGGGTGGATGGGGGTTGATGATGCCGACCCGTACTCCGAGCTCCTGTTCGGCGATCCGGATCGGTACCCGCAGATCGGAGTCGTTAGAAACGACAACCGCGATGTCGCAGTTCTGATGGAAGGCGTCGAGGAGGAGATGCGAAGCCAGGTTCACATCCGAGCCCTTCTCCTCGGTCTTCACGACTAGAGCCGTACGGGAACGCCCGCGGCGGGGGCTGACTAGGGGCATGCGGACGGTGTGGGTGAGGAAGTGGCCGTAGTGGATTCTGACCAGCGGCAGTGTGCGCAGCGCCCGCAGGTAGGTCTCCTGGCGTTGGGCCTGCTGGGGGTCGTCGGGCCGGGCTGTGATCCGGGCGGTGAAGTAGCGGATCCGGTTGATGTCATCCTTGGGAAGCAGCCGACGGCACAGCGCCTCCAGGTCGAGCCACTTGTAGGGCGTGTCCCGCAGAGCCCCGTAGTACAGGTTGAAGCCGTCGATGTAGACGGTGGTGGCCATCGGTGCGTCGAGGGTAACCATGCATGGGCACAGGCCATGGACTCGTCGAGGCGCGAGTTCTTCGGGGTGAGCGCTTGGTCACAAGCCGGCGCGAGCAATCTCGGTGCGGGGCATCCCCGATTGAGGAGGTCACTTGGTAGAGGAGGGACTCCTCACCCACCCGAGTCATCGCCACCGCTTACAGCTTGAAGATCTCCAGGGGGAGGGCCTGGGTGTTCCCGGTGCGTAGGCTGTCGGGGAGGGCTTGAGCACGTATTCGGCGTTGGCTCCTTCGATCACCATGTAGTAGCCGTGGACACCCCCCGGGCATGTGCAGAGGAAGTTCCGAGTCCCTCGAGGAAGGCCTGCATGTTGAACGCACAGAGATGCTGACCGTACTTCAGACGAAAGACGGTCAGGATGTGATGGTCGACTACCTGAGGGCCCTCGACTCCGACGGAGAACTACCTATATACAAACCGGGCGGGTACGAACGGGCGCTCGAAACGGGCAGCCTGCCTGGACGCCGCCAGCCGAACGGACGGTGCCCCACCGTCTGCAGTCACACAAATGGCCGAGGCCACGTGACGTCAGCCTTACCGATCAACCTCGGAGACCACGTCAACTTGCATTGTCCAGTTCGGCTCTATCGCGCGTCCATCGCGCGGGAGAGTGCGATGGGATGGTCAAGAACGCGAAATGACGAGAACCAGAAATGGCGTCTAGCCAGGCGTTTCGCGCGTTTGCCCAGGTTGCTCATAACCCGAAGGTCGCGGGTTCAAATCCCGCCCCCGCTACCACCGACCATGCAGCCACGCAGCCATTCGGGGCGGGTGCCTATCTCAACTTCCTCGACCATGATGACACCCATCTCATCCCGACCGTCTACGGTAAGGACAAGCTCAGGCGGCTCGCCGAGGCGAAGCGGGCGATTTTCTCGCCGGCCAAGCTGGATACGTGGCCGGCTCAGCCAGAGTCGAGGCGATCTATCCCGGCATTGCCGGCGACCTGTTCATACTGGCCTGGCAGGCCAACCACACCCAGTTCGGACCTTCAGTGTGTAGGGCCACCGCACCTCCCGACGCCCCGCCGGAGGGATGGGGCTGCGGATCCGGAGGTGGTACCGATCCCCTTCACCATCGGCGGCTACACCCAAACCTCCGGGCCCGGTTCCCAGGAGGTAATGGTTGAGCACAGCCCCGACGCCGAAGCCAGCGTCATCGAACTGGCCGACGGCAGCACCTTCGTCATTCGCACGGGTGATTTGCCGGTTTCCTACCACCACTG
>JBQTHI010000055.1:0-54532 GCA_052390035.1 Actinomycetota bacterium
GTTCGATTGGCCATCAGCGGGCAGAACTGCTGGCCGCCTACGGGCAGAATCTGATGGCCCTTGACAACCTGGAACCGCTCCGCCGTCGCCTCGATCGTCCAACCACGGTCAATGGCACACTCGACCATCCGCCGGCGCCTCTCCGGGGTCAGCGGCGCATTCGGATGCTGCCTTCTAGCCTGCGACATGAGCCCTCCTTTGAGTTGTGAGTCCCTAACCCACAGTCTCATTCGGAGGGCTCATCCAATCACGCCATTACGCCAGGGACAACGTCCCCGGTTATCACAACTAGCGTTTGCACCTACCTTGCGAGGAGGCAACATGAATGGGCGTCAACCGTTCTTACTGCGAGCCGGTGAGGGAGAGTCGGTGTGGTCTCTCGGCGGGCGTTTCACGATAAAGTTGGCAGATGTTTCAGCGAACGGCCGCTTCTCCCTGATTGAGGCCGTTGCGTTTCAGTCGACCGAGCCACCGCTTCATGTGCACCACCGAGAGGATGAGGCGTGGTACATCATCGACGGCGAAATGACGTTCCATGTCGGCGGCACCGTCCTCAACGCCACGGCTGGGTCATTCGTGTTTGCCCCGATGGGGATCGCCCATAGCTTCACCGTTGATGTCGAGCCCACTCGGGTGCTGGTCCTTGTGGCGCCCAGCGGATTCGAGCGGTTCGCTCTCGAACTCGGCGTACCGGCGGATGGCGACCGGCCGCCATCCGACCTCACCGTTCCCGGCCCCGAGACCCTGGGGCCCGTCGCGGAGCGATACGGGGTCGAGATCGTCGGGCCGCCGCTGCGTGCACCGCACTAGGAGGGATTCATCGGATCTTACGCCGGATGCGGGCTTGCACTTCGGAGCCAATAATTCAAAGGGTCCGCTGAAGACGGTCGCCGGCGACTAAGCAGGTGATCAGCGGGCGAAGCGAGCCCACAATGGCCAGAACTCCTGTTGTGGGTCATAGGCCAGGAGTAAGGAGCTGTCAGCGTTCCGTGAGCATGTTCAAGCTCAGACCGGCTCAGGTACGCCGTGTATCCGGTGAGTCGGCGACGAGGACGAACCCTCGGCTCTCAATCAAGTTGAACCCTAGGCGCACCAATGCATCCGCCGAGGCCGATCGGAATTAGGAAGCCGGGACCGAATGGGCACCGCCACAATCGGGAGGATTGCCGGCGAGGGACGCGGACGTAAGCTCGCCCATTGTGGAGGCGATCCGCACCGAGAAGGTTGGCCGGCTGTTCAAAGCTCGGCGAGGGAGCAAGGAAGTACATGCCCTGGTCGACATCGATCTGGTAGTGCCCATGGGCGAGTTCTTCGGCCTGCTCGGACCGAACGGCGCCGGCAAGACCACCCTGATCAAGATACTTTCCACGTTGCTGCTTCCGACCGAGGGCAAGGCCTACGTGCTCGGCTACGACGTCGACACCCAACACCGCGAGTTGCGGTGGCACATCTCGATGGTGTCGGGAGGGGAAACCTCTGGTTATGGCCTGCTAACCGTGCGGGAGCAGCTGTGGATGTTCAGCCAGTTCTACGGCATCTCCAGCAGAATCGCCCGCTGGCGGATCGACGAGTTGCTGGAGGTGGTTGGTCTGACCGAGTGGGCCGACACCCGCATCTACAACCTCTCCACCGGCATGCGCCAGAAGATGAACCTCGTCCGCAGCCTCCTCTCCGACCCGGAGGTCCTTTTCCTCGACGAGCCAACCCTCGGGCTCGACGTCGAGGTGGCGAGGGATGTGCGGGGATATCTGGTCGATTGGATGAAGGAAGGAGGGCGGACCATCCTCCTCACCACCCACTACATGGCCGAGGCCGACCAGCTCTGCGATCGAATCGCCGTCATCCACCTCGGCCGCATTCTCACGGTGGGCAGTCCCGAAGAGTTGAAACGGCAAGCCGGGTTCCGGGAGCGTTATCGGATCGACGTCGACGGCGGGGCCGATCCCCGGCCGTGGCGATCGTTCGGACCGGTGGAGACAGCGGACCTCAACGGGGGAACCCGACTGACCGTCACCCTCGACCGCGACCAAGGCTCGGGTGAGCTGATCCGGGCGGTGGGCAACTTGGCCGGGGTACGGTCCTTTACCCGGGAAGAACCCACCCTGGAGGACGCCTTCATCGCCCTCACCGGCCGAGGACTCGAGGATCGCCCCACCGAAGGATGACCACTTCCAGCCGGCCCGGCCCCCTCCGCCATGGACTCCAGACCGTGATGGCCCGCGCCTATCCCCGGGTGGTGGGAGCTAACCGCGAACCGTCTTGGGTCTTCTTCGAAGTCGCGCTCCCGCTCCTGGCGACGGTGGCGCTGGTGATGGTGTATCGCGCCCTCGATGCTCCTCCTCGCTTCGAGGGCTATGTCATCTTGGGTGGGGCGATGACCGCCTTCTGGCTCAACACCATCTGGAACATGGCGGCCCAATTCCGCTGGGAGAAAGAAAACGGCAACCTCGAGCTCTATCTGGCGTCGCCCGCCCATCTCATGTGGATCCTGACCGGGATGGCCCTCGGGGGCAGTTTCTCGACCTCGTTGAAGGCGGCGGCAGTGATCACCGTGGGGGCGGAGGTCTTCGATGTGCCTTTTATCTGGTCGGCCTGGCCGGTAGCGCTGCTGATCCTCCTCGTTACCCTTTCGGCCCTCTACGGCGTGGGGATGGCCCTCTCGTCGCTCTTCCTCAAGTTCGGTCGCAACGCCGAGCAGGGGATTTCGTCGCTGATGGAGCCGGTGTTCTTGGTGAGCGGCGCCTACTTCCCGGTCAGTGCTCTCGGAGTGGGGGCAGCCGTGGCCGGCAGCCTCGTCCCGATGACGTTGGGGATGGATGCCCTGCGTCAGGTGCTGCTCGCAGAGACGCCTTCGAGTTGTTGGCTTGGCCGATCGAGGCAGGTCTGTTGGCGGTCTACGCGGTCGTGGTGATGATGATCGCCCGTTGGGCACTGAGACGGATGGAGTACGCCGCCAAGGTGGCAGGAAGGTTGACCCTGCGATGGCAGTGAGCGCGACGGCCGAGAGTCGAATCCGGGCGACGCTGCGGGGGATGGGCGGGGCGTTCCGAGCCGGATGGGCCATCGAGACCAACTGGGCCCATCCCCTCGTCAACGCCTTCTTCACCCTGCTACGGCCGGTGGGGGCGAGCCTGATCCTCGTTTTTATCTACCGGGTGGCGGCGGGCGAGACGTCGGACCCGAGAGTGCTCGCATGGCTGATCGTGGGAGCCGCCCTGTGGTCCTACGTCATGTCGGCCTTGCAGGGGATCTCGTTCGCCGTACAGCAAGAGCGGGAGTGGCTCAAGGTGCTCAAATACGTGGTGGTCACGCCGCTCCCCTTCTCGGCTTATCTCCTCTCCAGGTCGGGGACCTGGATGGTGTGGGGCACGATCAGAGCCGCCTTTGTCATCGTTGTCACTGTCCCGGTGCTGGGGCTACCCATCTCCCTCGGCGCCATCCAGTGGGGCGAGCTGGCGGTCGCAATGGGATTGGGGCTGCTGGCGTTGGCGGGGATGGGCATGGGTCTTGCCGGCGTGGCCCTTGGGGTGGCTCGTCACCCGATGGGAGTGGGGGAGGGTGTCATCGGCGTGCTCTATCTGATATCGGGCGCGATATTTCCGATTGGGCAACTGCCGGGCTGGTTGGAGTCGATGGCCCGGGTCGTCCCGCTGACCTACTGGCTGGAAGCATGCCGGCAGACACTGATCACCGGATACGACCCGACCCGCTCCGGCATCGCCGATCCGTGGGGTCCGCTGGCCCTCACCGGTATGATCTGGCTCGGGGTAGGGATCCTGTTCTTCCGCTCGTTCAACCATCGGGCTCGGGCCGATGGCCTCTACGACCGCACGACCGACTACTGACAAAAGGGTGGACCACCGTCCCACCGTGACCCTTGTTCATTCAAGGGGTAGGGATCGTGGCAACCCCATTATGAACTCCCGCGATCCTTTCTTCGCCTCACTGGTCGAGGGCTTCACGCGACCAGTCGCGTGATGAAGCTGAATACGCTTAGGGCCACCACCATGAACCAGTAAGTGGAGCTCATTCTTGGTGAGCGTCGCCATCTCTTCTTGATCGAAAAGCCTCGGATGGCGACAACCACCAGATCGCCTGGGCCGCATTTTTCGCCCGCTGCCGGGCCTCGGATCGGGGCGATCCGGCGGGAGGAGGCTCATGTCCACCGGAGTTATGACCCGTCTCCAAGTTCAGGTTCGCGCTTCAGCGCAAAGGGAAGCAATACCCGCAGCTCCAGGTACACTGCAGAAACCTGCTTCGGCGGTGGCTCACGTCTCTCCTTCTTCGGACTGGACTGCGGCAGAGTCGGTCCCCGAACAACCGCACCAGGAAAACACAGAGTCTTTCGACCAGGAGAGGAATCGATATGAACATCTACGTAGGAAATCTCCCATTCGACGCCCAGGAGAATGATCTCCGGGCGCTCTTCGCCGAATACGGCACGATTGTTTCGGCGTCGGTCATCACCGATCGCGATACCGGCCGCGCCCGCGGGTTCGGATTCGTCGAGCTCGGCGACGACGCCCAGGCGGCTCGAGCCATCGAGAACCTCGACGGCCACGAGTGGAACGGGCGGCGGCTCACCGTCAACGAGGCGAAGCCGCGTTCGGCCCGGCGCTGATGCCCTCCGTCGGGGGGTTAATGGTCGGACTGGCGGTCCGGTCTCATCGGTACGGGTGCGGCTGAGATGGCCCGCGGACGCGAAGGCATGGCCAAACAGACCCGGGAACGGGTCCGTCAGGAGCGCCAGGAAGCGAAGCGTATAAGACGAGAGACCCTGGCCGCCGCCGAAAGCCTCGACACGGCAGCTGAAGCGCGACTCTTGAACGAATTCCGACTGCTGAGCGAAAGGCACACCGCCGGCGAAATCTCGGAAGCGACTTACACGACCGAACGCAACCGCATCTTCGCCGAGCTCGGCATCGAACAGGACTGATCGTCAACCACCTTCGGTGGCCGTTGTCCGGGCGACGTTGGCGAGGGTGACATCCTCCCCGTCGATCCACTCGTCCAGGGTGCGCGCCACAGCTCCTCTCGCCATCCGGAAGGTCATTCAGCCACGTCGAATCGGGTCCCTGCCGCAAGGGATATCGTCCCGAGAGCGGATGCGATCGACCCTGTTTTCCAGACCTTTCGATCGTCTTCTTGCCGCAGTGGTTGGGGGCGGCGTTTTCCTCCTGGGTGTCGGCGAGTTGCTGACTCGTCTCGACGGGCCATCCCCCCTCTTCTTTGGTTGCCGACGCTTTGGGGCGGAGCGGCGTTGGTCCTCGGCGGTTCGTTCCTTAATCGCAGGGAGCGGCAGGCGAAGGTGATGGTCGTCGTAGGCGCGTTCTTGGGATTTCTTCCGAGCACCTGGACCATTCTCATGCCCGTGCTGATCATCACACTCGTGGCCCGGACCATCATGAGCTCGACGAGCTCAGCCCCGCAGCCTGATCTTTAGAAGAGCGACCATTCAACGAAAAGGGCACAAGGTGCGGCGACCATCCCTATCCACGTCCTTGAGTCCCGAACCCACCAGGAGTTCGTCATGTTCAGTCCATGAGGTCCGACCGTCTCCTTCGTCGGATCCAAGGAGGCGAGTACCAGAACATCCGAGCACCGATCTACGAGCGATCGAACGAGACCTTCAGCAGGCGAGCAGCACCTGACGCAGAGCGTCCATCCCTGTCATCGAAGCGAGTTCAGCAGCTGCTAGCAGGAACTGCCCGCCCTGCCTAAAGCTTGTTGGTTCGCCGCCAAGATTGACCACCGCCTAATGAGCACCCGGTCGAGCCAGCTCTCTGATTCTGTTGAAGAGCATGTGAGCCATGTTCGCCTTTCGTTCGGCCCAAAGGCCGCCCGGTCCCGGCGGGACCTGTGTCACACCCATCCCGTACCATCACCGGCCTCGATAACAGATGAGGGACCGGAGAGATGGTGCAACGAAAGACAATGGAGTCGGCCTTGGCGGAGGCGGGGCGGGCTTCCGCCGAGGTGGTCGCTCAGGCCGGGAAACTGACGGCGGCTGGCAAAAGAGCGGTAAAGGCTGCACAGGGAGGTGACCTCAAAGCCCTCCGTCTGGCCCTGGCGACCCTGGTTGAGGTGGCCGACCGGGCTGGGCAGGCGGCCATCGACGCCGCGGCGGGCTGGGCGTTCCCCACCGAAGAGACCGAGGAGTCCTATCTGAGCAACGGATACGAGGAGGAGTTATTGGATGCGGCCGGCGACGCCAAGCTAGGCCTCTACCGGCTGGAAGGAGTGTTGGCCTGCTTTCCGTCGCTGGTGCGGATCATGCCGAAGGAGCGGGTAGTGGCGATCGATCGCAAGCCCTACCGGTACATCCGGCCGAGCCATCTGGTCAGCCGTCTGAAAGAGATTCAGACCCGGCCCGCTAAAAACAACCCGACCCCGCTTCTGGCGTCTCTATACCGTGCCTACCAGCTCACCCTCGCCACCAAGAAGGGGAAAGGCTCGGTGGCTTCGGTCAACGACATCTACCGCATCCTCACCCTGCTTCCGATCGCTAAGAAGGACTACACGTCACAAGAGTTCGCCCGTGACCTCTTCCTGTTGGAGGAGGGCGGGGTTATGAAGACCAACAGCGGTGCCACCCTGCGCTTCCACGCCGCTACCGGCACCAAGACCGGCAACGTGCTGCGGGTGGTCGATCGCCGAGGCCGGGAGAAGCTCTACTACGCCCTCGAGTTCGTGGAGCCGGCATGAGCGGGGTGCGGCTTTCGGAGTGGCTCGACCTTGTATCCGCGGAATATCTCGACACCTTCGTCAGAGAGGGAGGGGCAGCGGTCAAGTTTGCGTTAGCCGCGGGCGAGGAGACTTCCCGCCGGCTGGCCGACGAACTGGTGTCACGAGCGAAGACCCGTGGCTACGTTACCGCCGAGGTCGACGCCGCCACCACCCGTCTCCACATGATCCAAGACGTCTTCTTTGCGGTGTCCCAAGAAATCCCTTGGCTCGACTTGGTCGAAGGATTCCTCGCCCGGGCCTACGAAGAGCGTGGCTTCCAGGCCGCGGGTGGCGATCTCCGGATCGGGGCGGTGGCGGCGGCCAACGGCACGGAAACCAACATGCTGCGCCAGGAGCTGCGAGCCGCCCTCCATGAGAAGCTAATCAAGCGGGGCGACGTGTTCGCCAAGGACTTTCGGTGGGCGATGTTCGGGTTGGCGGCCACCCAGGCCGGCCTCGTACCCGATCGCGACCTCGCCTCGTTGATCGAGTGGCTGCGAGGTGAGCTTCGCCTGGTGTCCGCGGTCAAGGATTTTGACATCTTCCGCAAGATCGCTCGCCACAACGCCCGGGAGATGCTGGCCTCGCTGGGAGGGTGGTGCCGAATGGCGGGGCTACCCGGGTTAGTCGTCATCCTCGATCTCCGCCAGCTTGCCATCGCTAAAAGGACCGAGGTGCCGCCCGACACTCTGTTCTACACCCGGCTGGCCATGATGGACTGCTACGAGGTCCTCCGCCAGCTGATCGACGACACCGACGATTTCACCGGAACCCTCATCGTCGCCATCGCCGACCCGGGCCTCCTCGACCCCGACGCCCGGCGAGGGGTGAGGATCTACCGGGCCCTCGAACAGCGGATCTGGCCGGACGTGGTCATCCGGGAGCATCCCAACCCGCTCTCCTCGCTGGTCTCAATCGAGGACGGCAGGTGATGATTGCTCTCGAGGCTCGGCGAGCGATCGAGTCGTTGCGTTCGGGAGTGCCGAGCGCCGCCGCGGTACGAGCGATCGGCTGTGGCCAGCCCGACCTCGTGCACCGAATCCAGGGGGTGCTGGCGCAAACCAGCCTCGATGGCGGGTTGCTGGTGCGGGCCGGCTACGGGGAGGGAAAGTCCCACTTCCTCACCTGCCTCGAGAGGGCCGCCCTCGACGCCAAATACGCCGCTAGTCGAGTGGTGATCAGTAAACAGGTGCCTCTCTCTGATCCGGTCAAGGTGATCACCGCCGCCTCCGAGGGCCTGCGGATCGGGATCGATGTCGGCCGGGGTCTCGATCAGGTCCACGACGACCTGCGGAACCTGGCGAGCGGAAAACTCGCGGAGTTGGCCGACGAGCTCGAACGGGAGGACTTCGACTCGCGCTTTCCGGCCACCGCCCTCTTGTGGGAGCAATCCCACGACGACGAGCTGCGGGATCGCATCCTCCGCTTCTGGGCCGGGGACAAACTCGGGGTGAGCAACATTCGCCGGCCGCTCAAGGAGCTTGGACTGGCAGCGGCCTACCGGCTCGGGCCGATCAAGCTCCGGGAGCTCGCTCTTCAACGGCTCCGGTTCATCCCACGGCTGCTGAAGACGGTGGGTCGGGTCGGTTGGGTGCTGCTGCTCGACGAGGTCGAGCTGATCGGCCAATATTCGCGGCTGGGACGAGCCCGGGCCTATGGCGAGCTGGCCCGCCTTCTCAACAACTTGCCGGGGGTCATCACCGTCGCCGCCATCAGCTCCGACTTCTCTCAAGCGGTCCTCGACGACAAAGGCGACCGCGACGGCATGAGGGCATATTTGGCAGGCCGTTACCCGGAGCTGATCGAGCAAGCCGAAGCGGGAATGGCGATCATCGACCGGGCCGAGCTGTTCGTTCCACCCGACGAGGAGAGGAAACGCCGCGCCTATGTTGAGCTGCGCCGGCTCTACCGAGAGGCCTACCGCTGGTCTCCACCCGACATCGACTGGCCGCACACGGTCGGGGAAACCACCATGCGGATCTACGTCCGGGCCTGGATCAACACCTGGGATCTAAAACGGCTCCACCCCGACTCCCGGCCCGAGGAGGCCGAACTAGAGGTGACCTCCCCCACCATCGACTACGGCGAGGACCCCGACCTCGAATCCACCGAGGGATCCGACTGACCGCCACTGCTCACCCGTTTCGGCTCAAGCCCTATCCGATAGCGGGGGAGAGTGCTCTGACTGCCCGCCTGGGAACAGTTCCGCCTGGCCCGCGGCCTAGAGCTTCTCGGGAGCCCATTAGGGAATCACTTCCCCTATGCACATCTGTCATGCATACTGAGGCATATGAGAACGACCTTGAATCTTCGAGAGGATCTGATCGATGAGGCGCGCAAGGCGACCGGCATTGCAGAGAAGACCGCCTTGGTGCATGCCGGCCTCCAGGCGCTGGTAGACAGAGAGAGAGCCCGTCGTCTGGCAACCTTGGGGGGTTCTGAGCCTCACCTGGGGCGGCCGCGACGGCGGCGCCCCTCGTCGTGATCGTCGATACCTCGGTCTGGGTCGTCCACCTACGGAAGATTGAGCCACGACTCGGGGACCTGCTGGAGGATGGGGTCGTGATGATCCATCCGTTCATCATCGGCGAACTCGCCTGCGGGAACCTTCGCAACCGAGTCGAGGTGCTCGACCTCCTGTCCTCGCTGCCACAGGCGTCGGTGGTGCAGCATAACGAGCTACTCAGCTTCGTGGATCAGGAGCGCTTGCACGGCCGTGGCATCGGCTGGATCGACGTTCACCTACTCGCCGCAGCACGTCTGTCCGGCCAACGTTTGTGGACTCACGACCGCCGGCTACAGCAAGCGGCCGCCTTCCTGGGAGTGGCGCCGTAAGGCTCGGAACCATCGATAAGGCAGGGTGAGCAGTAGTTCCCCAAACCGCTGCGTGACGCCCTTGGGCTGGTTCAGAACCGGTGGAGCTGACGAGAGACGGTGCCGGGGTCCGGATCGAGGCCATAGCCGGCACCGGGACGACAAAAAGACGGGGACGGCTCGTGATCGACACCGACCTGGCTCTGACCGATGACGACGTTCGGTCTTTGCGGCTCGCCGATCAGGCATGAGCGGTCCCGCCCTGCTGGTCGATACCAGTGGGGCGGTGGCACTGGTGTGGCCGGACACGAGGCCCATGCCCGGGTGATCGACTCGGTGCCGGCGGCAGCCTCTTCGACGCCCTGGTCGGGGCGACGGCCGCTCTTCACCGGCTCTCTCTCGTCTCTAGAGATCGAAGGGCCACCGAGATCTACCGGGCCCTAGGAGCGAGCGTCGAGATCCTGAATCAGGTCCGAGCATTGGCTCACCTCTTGATCGCCAGCCGTCCCTTCTTGGCGCGCAGTCGCACGCGGGCCTGCCGTCACGACCGGCATCCGTTCCTCCGCTGCAAGTATTGGTCGCATGGATGCTTCGATCCCGATCGCTTGCTCGCTTGAAACAGACGCCGCCAGGCGGCGGTGGCGAGACTGGAAGGCCCTCGCAGGCCAACTCCGCGCAGTGGAACGCTCGGACCAACACCTAACCATTCGCTATGGGGCGGACCACCCTCTGCGGGCTAAGTTGGAGCGGCTCGTCGAGGCCGAGCGGCAGTGCTGCGGGTTCGTTGCATGGGACCTCGATGACAGAGGCGATGAGATGGTGCTGACCATCCGGGGCGATAACTTCGGCGTGATGGCAATGGCAGAAGCCTTCGGCTCGTGAGCTGACCCGAGGGATCCGTCCAGCAAGAGAGCGCTGACCGCTTTGGCGCCCTTCGGCGAGCGACAGCTGTTTGTCCTTTGGTTCCCTCAGGGTGTGGATGAGCCCTACAGTTTGTGCCGTGACGATGCCACAACACGCCGTCGCCGGGGGCTTGCTGGCTTGGGCTCGGCGTAGGCGCTTTCCGACCCTGCTGCTTATCACCGGTGGGTTGTTCGTGCTCGACCTGATCGTGCCCGACTTCGTTCCGTTCGCCGATGAGATCCTGCTCGGCCTGGGAACTCTGATCCTGGCCCGGCTCAAGGATCGGCGCCAGCTGCCGCCATCCACTGGGGGGGAGGAAGACGGGTCGTAATGGAGGCAGTGGGGATCGTTCTCAACATCGATCGCGATCAGGTAGAAGAGTTCGAGCGCGGCTTTCGCGAACACGAGCTCCCGATTTGGGAGGACTTCGTGGGTCGGGGAATCATGCTCCATGCATCACTAACTCGGATGGACATCTCCACCGTGTCGATCAACGGCGCGGTGCAATATCTGATCTCGGTCGCCTTCGCTGACGGTGAAGGCCACCATCTCCACGACGCCGACCCACGTTTCAGGGCATGGAACGAGATGGCCGAGGCTTTCCAGATCGCGCCTCCGATCGTCACCGGCGGCGTGATCGTGATCAGCGCCGGTGAGGGCTAACAAGCTTGGTTGTGACGTCAATGCATTTGAGGTAGGACCACGTGTGATGGTCGGCTCACCAGCAGACCACTAACGAGCAATGTCCACAGAAGAAAGGTCATCAGGTCCGCCAACGGATGGAGGGAGAACGAGACCCTGGGCGGGCTGAGATAGTCAAATCCACCCGCGAGATTGAGGAGTGCCCCGGCCACTCCCAGCCAGCCCAGCCAGCGAGGCAGGCCGCCGTGGCGAAGGATGACTAACGAGGCCGCACCGAGAAACACTGCCCGCGGGAAAGAGGTGATACCGAAGAGACCACCGGCGGCGTCGAAGAGGGTCCATCGACTGGTGATGGCGCTTTTCTGGAAGGTGGTGAAGTCGGCGAAAAGGATCTCCAATTGGAGACCCGTGAAGGCGAAGAAAAGTCCGGCGGCTAGAAGTCCGGCCCCATATGCGACCGAAGTCAGCCGGGTTGAGGCTTCGACTCTTGCCAGCGCGGTGCGCAGACTGCCTAGGAACCACAAGAACGCGGTCCAGGAGAGCGCCAACAGAACCGCTACCAGTCCCATTCGAGGCCGCTGGGTCTCGACATAAGTGGCGATGAGCCCGGGTCCAGCGATGCCCGGGTCGGGAAAGTCCCTCACGTCCAAACCCAAGGCGACCAGGAATAGCGCCACGAACAGAAGTCCGGTCGCCGCCCCGACACGTTCCCAAACCACCTCTTCCAAGGGGGTACCCGCTTTTCGAAGGCCCGACATGATATTGCCCAGAAGCCGGATAGAAGCGAGCCTCTTGACTCTTGTCGGTGTGGCTGCGGCTCGAAATGGGCCGCCGGTAGGAGCTTTCACGGCCAAACGGGGACGCGACCTGGAAGGACACCGCTCGGTCGTACCCTTTCTCAAGCATCGCTGCAAGATGAGCGGCGGCCGGGCTCAATAGCTGGTCACGCTGGTTAACCGGCTACCTGAAGCCGGGGAGAAACCTGCTCGGCCATAACCGGGGGATCGACGGAGTGGATTCTCATGTCAGTCGGCCCACCAGGTCTCACAACCTGGCCAAGAGTCCCGATCAGGCGTGGATCACGGTGAACCGAGAGGAACAGAGGGTGGTCGCCGAGTCGCTCCTAGACGGGGAGCGCGCCCGAGCCTGGGAGCGGGTCGTCTCATTGGCCCCGGGGTATCGGCGCTATGAAACGACCACAGACCGCCAGGTTCCGGTGATCAGACTCACCCCGCAGGGAGATCATCGAGGCTAGGCAGACATATGCGTGAGCGGTATGCTTATCTGTATGCGAACCACTCTTAACCTGAACCCCGATTTGATACGAGCGGCCAAGGAAGCGGCCGTTCGCACGCAACGCACCCTCACTGCAGTAATCGAGGACGCCCTCCGCCATAGCCTGCTATCCGGATCAACCCCCGAGAGTCAGCCGGTAGACCTGGTGGTCAGCCCGGGACGCCTCCTTCCCGGAATCGACCTCGACGACTCGGCGTCACTCATCGACCTGATGGAGGGAGATGTTTCTTCTTGACATCAACGTCTTGGTCTACGCCCACAAGAGCGGAATGGAACGTCATCGGGAATACCTCGATTGGGTGAAGTCAACCGTAAGTGATCAGGCTCCGTTCGGTCTAAGCGAGTTGGCGCTAAGCGGTTTCGTGCGAGTGGTGACCCATCCCCGGATCTTCGACCAGCCCAGCTCGCTCGACGACGCCTTTGGATTCATTGCGTCGTTGCGAGACCGACCTAACGCTGTGATGATGAGACCTGGTCCGCGTCATTGGGACATCTTCGAGATGTGCTGTCGGTCCGGCAGGGCGAACGGTTCCCATGTGGTAGACGCGTACCACGCCGCCCTCGCCATGGAGACCGGCAGCACTTGGATAACCACCGACCGAGGTTTTGCCCGCTTTCCTGGGTTGGATTGGCGCCACCCTTTGGGGCGATGATCCGGAGCGAAGCTTTGCTCGAAGGCGGTCGCGCGCTGAGTGCTTCGGGAGGGAAGCCCGCAATGGGCTCCGGGGGAGAGACTTGAACTCTCAACCAACGGATTAACAGTCCGCTGCTCTGCCATTGAGCTACCCCGGAATTGGCGAATTGTACCTGGCAGGGCATACCGGCCAGCCGGGCCGCGGTCAGGGCTGCCACAATTCAGGCATGCGATTTCGTCTTGGTCTGATGGTCGGCGGTGCGGTCGGCTACGTTCTCGGCGCCCGCGCCGGTCGGCAACGTTACGAGGACATCCGTCGATGGGCGGGAGCCGTTAGGAAGAACCCGGCCGTCGAGCAGATCACCCATGTGGGGGCGAGCATGGTGACGGTTGGTCGGAAGATGGCCGCGGGAGGCTTGGAGAAAACCTCCGAGGCTATCCGTAAGCGGGCCTGAACTCAGCCGTTCTCGAGAAAGCCCTGCAACGCCTTGGCCTTCTCCGGGTGGCGCAGCTTGGCCAGGGCTTTGGTTTCGAGCTGGCGGATTCGTTCCCTGGTCACCTTGAAGTGGTCACCAACTTCTTCGAGGGTCCGCATCCTTCCGTCGGCCAGGCCGAAGCGCATAATCAGCACCTCTCGTTCACGCTGGCTGAGACCTTCCAGGGCAACGGCGAGGTTCTCCTGCAAGAGCCGGAAGGTGGCGGCGTCGGCGGGTACTTCTGCCTCGAGATCTACGACAAAGTCACCGAGGGTTGAGTCGTCTTCTTCGCCGACCGGCGTCTCGAGCGAAATGGTGTCCTGGGCAATCCGAGTCAACTCGGCCAGCCGCTCCACACCCAGATCCATCTCCCTGGCGAGCTCCTCGGCGGTCGGTTCCCTCCCCAGCGACTGGGTTAGGTCGCGCTGCGCCCGGGTGAGCTTGTTAATGGTGTCGACGATGTGGATCGGCATTCGGATGTTGCGTCCCTGGTCGGCTATCGCCCGCGTGATCGACTGACGTATCCACCAGGTGGCGTAGGTCGAGAAACGGAAACCCCGCCGGTAGTCGAAGCGCTCGACGGCTCGCATCAAGCCGAGGTTTCCCTCCTGGATCAAGTCGAGAAGCGCCATGCCCCGTCCGACGTAACGACGGGCGATAGACACCACCAGCCGCAGATTGGACTCAACCAACCGCCGTTGGGCCGCCTCCCCCCTGCGAGACGTGGCGACGAGGATTGTGCGGTCCTCAACCGACAGGTCTTGCTCCTTCTCGAGCTGGCCATCCGCCCTGATCCCTGCCTCGAACTGCATCGACAACTCGACTTCTTCTTGGGCGGTAAGCAGCCGGTAGCGCCCGATGTCGTTGAGGTACATCCGGACCGGGTCGGAGACCCATACCTCGTCAATCGCATCGAGCCCGTGATCGTGTTCCCCCTCATCCTCGGTGAGCTCGACACCGGCGCTGCGAAGGGCGTCGACTGCTCGCTCAAAGGCGTCGGGCTGTGCTTCCGCCTCCTCCAGCTCCTGCTGGACCTCGCTGACGGTGAGGAATCCCCGCTGCCGGCCGCGGCGGAGAAGCTGCTCGATCAACCGTTCGACGTCCATGCTCAAGTCTGCCCCTCGACTTTCTGCTCCCGTTGCAAAGCTATCAGACGGCGGAGCGTCTCGGAATACACCTCGCCCGACGGGTCGAGTTCGGCCAGCTCCTGTTCGAGCCGCTTGATCTGTGGTTCGAGGGCGCGGCTTCGGGCGCGACGAACCACCTCGCCCGGATCCTTGGACAATGGCCGGGGATCGAGGGCAACCCGAGACAGGAGCTCGAAATGCTCGAGCCCGTTCAGATCGAGGGGCGTGCCGCCGGGGGTCGTGTTTCTCCGGGCGACCACCTCGTCATATGCCTCCAGCAGATCGCCATCGAACCAAGAACGGTCGATGCTGATGTTCTGCAGCTCGACTGGGTTGTCCAGAACAAGCCGAAGCATCTCGTGCTGCACAGGATCATGCTGTTCGACGGCGGCACCGACCGCCTTGGGGCCGCCACGTCGCTCACCGCCGAAGGCCAGCTCTATCGTCGGAACGTCGACTCCGATCAGCCGGGCAGCAAAGCGGACGTACTCGCCGCGAGCCACCGGGTCTGTGACCCGGCCCAACAGTCGGACGGTGTTCTTAATAGCCCGCGCTCTCCCTTCCGGCTCTGTGAGGTTGTGTTTGCCAATCTCCTTCTCGAGTCGGAATTGGAGAAGGGGGCGTGACGCCTTGACCGCCTTCGCCAGATCGGCACCACGCTCCGCCTGAACGAGATCGGCCGGGTCCATACCATCGGGCATTTCGGCCACCCGAAGATCGAAGTCGAGGTCGACGGGTGCCTTCAACTGGTCGCCCCGCAAGGCCGCCCCGGCACCGGCCTGGTCCGAGTCGAAGGCCAGCACCACCCGATCGGTGAACCGGCGGAGCAGATCGAAGTGGTCCTCGCCCAGGGCAGTGCCGCAGGTGGCGACTGCCGTTTCGACCCCGGCCCGGTGACAGGCGATCACATCGAAATACCCTTCGACCACCACCGCCTCCTGCGATCGGGCAATCGCACCTTTGGCGCGGTTGAGGCCATAGAGGAGCCGGCTCTTCTGGTAGAGCCGCGACTCCGGCGAGTTCAGGTATTTCGGTGAGGCCCCCTCGATGCCACGGCCGCCAAACCCGACCGGGTCGCCCCGCAAGTCAAAGATGGGGAACACCACCCGTCGCCGGAAGAGGTCGTAGAGCTTTCCCCCTCTCCCCCGCCGGGCCAGGCCGGCGTTGAGCATCGTTCGATCTTTGACTCCCTTCTCCCGGAGGGCGGTGATGAGGGCGTCCCAACTTTCCCTCTCCGGGGCGTAGCCGATGAGGTAGTCGTCGACCGTCTCGGCGCCGATCCCACGACCGCGGAGATAGGCCCGTGCCGGCCCGGCGTCAGGTGCCGACCGCAACATCGTCTGATAAACCTCAACGGCCTTGCGCACCGCGTCGACCAACTCGTCGTGTTCACCTCGTCGTTTGACGACTCCTGGATCGGTCTCCAACTGTATTCCGGCGGAACCGGCGAGCAATTCGACCGACTCGTTGAAGTCGAGACCCTGGGTCTCCTCGATGAACGTGAAAACGTCACCACCTTTTCCGCATCCGAAGCAGTGATAGAGACCCCGGGCAGGATCGAGGGAGAGGGACGGCGTTTTCTCCTGGTGGAAGGGGCAGACGGCGACGAATGCTCGCCCCTGACGTTTGACAGTGGTAACGGCTCCGACCAGATCGACCAGGTTGGTGGCTGCCCTCACCCGGTCGATGTCCACGCGGCGATACACCAGAAGAGGTTACCGGTGCAGGGGGGGCCAAACCCGCAAACCTGGGGCTCCACCAAATGGTTTCGTTGGTTGGAACCCTGGGTTCGCAGGTCTTATTGGCTGCGGGCGGCGACGAACTCGAGCGAGATGGTCACCAGTTCGCTGACGTCGGCAACGCCGGGGGCGTTGGGAATGCCGATGCCGAAGTCGTTCCGGTTGACCTCTGCCTCGGCGAAGCCCCGGATCTGGTCGGGTGTTTCCAGCGTGGCAGTGACCGCGAACCTCACCGATTGGGTGGCGCCTTTAATGGTGAGTTCACCGGTGACGGTGAACTCGATCTGCTGGCCAATTTCGATCGGCCCACTCAAACCATCGATGCTGGCGGGCAGGAACGAGATCAGCTCGTGTTCGTCGTTGCCCGAATCGAGGATCACCGAGCTGCGAATCGCCCGGTCGCGGTTGCTGCTGTCGGTCCGGAAGGTACGGGCGTTGATTAGGATCTCGCTGATCTGAGAAGCGGCCGGGTCGTCGGGGTCGAAGGCCACCTGACCCGCCACCTCGTTGGTCAGCCCGACCACCGTGTTGGAGTTGCCAAGAAGGTTCTCGCCCAGCGTGAACGAGGCGGTCGACTCCAAAGGCACGAGCACGTAATTGCCGCCGGCCTCGGCGGCCGCGGTTGTGGTCGCGGCGGTGGTCTCTGCCGGCAACGTCGTCGGCAGCGGCGGGGTGGTCAACTCGGTTGATGGCTCACCGGAACCACCGGAGAAGTAGATGTAGGCGAGGGCCGCTCCCCCGAGCAGCACCACCGCGATCACCAGATTCCTGATCAGTCTCACTTGTCATCTCCTGTAAGGGCGAAACCTGATATACGAACCCAGCCGCCGGCCAGGTTCCCAATCACAGGCGTTCCCGAAGATGGTCGAGGACCCCGTTCATCGCCACCCGATCCTGTTCCATGGTGTCGCGATTACGGATGGTGACCGCCTGATCGTTCAAAGTTTCGAAGTCGACCGTCAGACAGAACGGAGTCCCGATCTCATCCTGACGGCGGTATCGACGCCCGATCGACTGGGTGACATCCACCTCCAGCATGAAATGGCGACGCAACTCGGCGGCCAACTTGACCGCCGGCTCGATCAATTCCGGTTTCTTCGACAGAGGGAGGATGGCCAGCTTGTAGGGGGCCAGCCGGGGATGGAGCTTGAGCACCGTCCTGCTCTCCCCCCGCACCTCCTCCTCGGAGTAGGAGTCGATCAGAAATGCAAAGGTGGTGCGAGTCGCCCCCGCCGCCGGCTCGATCACGTAAGGAAAGAAGCGTTCGTTGCTGTCCTGATCGAAATAACGGAGATCCTCCCCGGAGTGCTCGGAGTGCTGGCGAAGGTCAAAGTCGGTCCGGTTGGCGATCCCCTCCAACTCGTCCCATCCCCAGGGGAAGTCGTATTCGACGTCGACGGTGGCCGCCGAATAGTGGGACAGCTCGTCCTGTTGGTGTGAACGGACCCGTAGATGATCGGCGTTAATGCCCAGATCGGTGTACCACTGAGAACGGGTGCCGACCCAATAAGTGAACCAGCGAGGCGCTTCCTCGGGCCGGCAGAAGAATTCCATCTCCATCTGCTCGAACTCCCGGGTTCGGAACACAAACTGGCCGGGGGTGATCTCGTTGCGGAAGGACTTGCCCACCTGGGCGATTCCAAACGGCAGCTTGAGGCGGTTGGCTCGCCGGACACTCTCAAAGTTGATGAAAATCCCCTGGGCGGTCTCGGGGCGGAGATAGACCAGGTTGTCATCGTCCTCCACCGGGCCCATATGGGTGCGGAACATCAGGTTGAAGGCCCGCGGCTCGGTGAAGCTGTCCTTGGCCCCACAGTTGGGGCATACGTTGGGATCGTCGAGCTTGTCGAGCCGGAATCGCTGGTTGCAGTTTTTGCATTCGACCAAAGGGTCGGTGAAGGCTGCTTCATGCCCCGACGCCTGCCACACCTGGCGGGCCTGGAGGATGGCCGAGTCGAGGCCGACGACGTCGTCCCGTTCCTGGACCATCGCCCGCCACCACTCGTTCTTGACGTTGCGTAGCAGCTCGACGCCGAGCGGTCCGTAGTCATAGGCCGATCGGATTCCTCCGTAGATCTCGGAGGATTGGAAGACAAAGCCCCGGTGTTTGGCGAGGGCGGCAATCTTGTCGAGCGAAACCGGCATCGGAACCGGGAAGGGTAAACCGGCCCCGTGTCTTGCTCATGTGATCTCGGTAACGATGCCGTAACCCTCGGGGCGCAGGCTTTGGGGTATGCTCAACCAAAGAGTTCACCCGGCGATCAAGGGCGCTGCCCTTGGTCTGTCGTGGGGCATTGCCATGCGGCTGTGGATGCGGTTCATCAGCACCGACCCCGAGTTCAGCTGGTCGGGCACCGGTTTCATCCTCGGGGCCACAACCCTCGCCGGGATGCTGCTCGGGTTTGGATGGGCCGCCTGGTCTGAGAATCGGGGCAACGTGTGGCGAGCGATCGGCCTCGCCATTCTTCCCCTAGGAATGGGGGCGGGAATGATCATGCTGCCCACCGTGCTGCTGGGAGGGATGGGGCTGGGCCGCAAGACCTGGCCCACATGGCTTCGAGCAGCGTTGATCGTCGCCGCCATAGGGTTTCAGGGGTGGTTCTTCGCCACCGCCGGTGACCTTCCCCCCGGACGGACGTTGCCGGCCCTTCTCATTTACGGCTCGTTGATCTCGCTTGAAGCCCTGGCGTTCTCGATCCCGTTCCTGCCATCCCGCACGCCCTCTGTGGTTCCGGTGCCGCAAACCTCATGAGCGGTGAGACCGTCGTAGCTTCCCGTCAGCGGTGGGAACGGCTGGCGGTCAAACTGGGCATCAACAGCCTCGCTGGCTTCGTCGCCGGCGTCGTTGGCCTGGGCCTACTGACGTTCCGCGGGGTGATGAGGCTGCTCACCATTACCTCGGGGCAGGCGGGGCTTGCCTTCACCGCCGGCGTCGCCGTCTATGTCGGACTGTTCTTCCTCCTCGTCCATCGGCTGGAGAACTCGTGGCGGATGCCGAAACCGCTTCTCATCGTTCTGGGAGTGGCCTCTGGCGGACTCCTCCTTCTCCTTATCGTGAGCGCCTTTGGGAACATGGTCATGGGGTTGGTCGCCGCTCTCGTTTTGGGGACGATGGCCGCGGGAATCTGGAGTGGCAGTTCCTGGCAGGCGCCGGTGGCCAGGATCTTGGTGTTGGTGGTGGCCGTCCTTGGTTGGATAGCCTGGATCCAGGCTTCGGTCCAGATCGTCTAGGCCCGTCGGTCCTCGGCTCTGCCAAAGCGTCGCTCCCTCCCCTGGAACTCGAGCACTGCCTCCAGTAAGTGGTGACGGTTGAAGTCGGGCCAGAGAACACCGGGGAACATGAACTCGGCATAGGCCGCCTGCCAGAGAAAAAAGTTGGACAGCCGATGTTCTCCCGATGTGCGGATCACCAAGTCGAGGTCGGGCATCGCGGGCACGTAGAGATTGCGGGAAACGGCCTCCTCGTCGATTTCATCCGCGGTGACGTCCCCGCCCAGCACCGCCTCCGCCAGTCGGCGGGCGGAGCTCGCTATCTCCCGCCGGCTTCCATAGTTGAAGGCGAACACCAGAGTGAGACGGTCGTTGTCAGCCGTGAGGGCAGAGGCCTCCGCCATATGATGGCGGTTTCGGTCCGGAACCCGACGATCGTCGAGATCCCCGGCAAAGAGCATCCGCACTCCCTGGCGGTGCAGATCGTTTCTCCGTCGGGTGAGAAGGTCTTCGTTGAACCACATCAGAAACTCGACCTCTTCGGGATCCCTATCCCAGTTCTCGGTGGAGAAGGTGTAGGCACTGAGCCATTTGATCCCGATCTCCAGAGCTCCCTCCACGGTGTCGAAGAGCGCTTCCTCACCGGCCGCGTGCCCGGCGGTGCGAGGCAGCCCGCGGGCTTTGGCCCAGCGCCCGTTGCCATCGAGAATCAGACCGACGTGACGCGGAATTCGGTCCCGGTCGAGAGCCGAGAGGTCGAGGGCCGTTGGGTTCGGATCAGCCATCCAGGACGGCCAGGGAGGAGAGCCGCCGTTCGAGGTGGTATTCGACAAACCGGCGAGTCACTCCCATCGCCTCGCCGGCCAAGGCCGGGTCGGTCGGCGGAAGCAGGCTGAGGTCGGCGGCCGCCAGACCGGACAGGTATTGGGTCAGCCCCGGACGCAGGCGCACCGTTCCTTCGGACCGGCAGCTGCCACACATCACCCCCCCGCCGGAAAAGCTAAAGCGGGCCAAAGGCTCCTTGGAACCGCAGGAGGCGCAACGTTCGAGAGCGAGCGCCAGGCCTGCGGCCGAGGCGAGCTTCAACAGAAAGGCGCTCACCATGTCCCGGCCGCCCCCTCCACCGTCGAGGGCTCGCAACCCCCGTTGGAGCAACAGGAAAAGCCGATGTGAGTTTTCGCCTTCCTGGGCCACCGCGTCGATGGCCTCGACCATGGTGGCGGCTGTCATCACCCGATCGAGGTCGGATCGCAGGTGGGGGAACGCCTCGATCACCGCCACCTGGGTGATCGTTTCCAGGTTGCGACCCTGATAAACCACCAGATCGACATGGGAGAAAGGTTCCAACCGGCCCCCGAACCGGCTCTTGGTCTTTCGCACCCCTTTGGCGACGGTGCGGAGTTTCCCCCGGTTGGGGCTGAGCAAAACCACCACCCGGTCGGCCTCGCCAAACGGGTATGAGCGGAGGACGATCCCCTGATCGGAACGAAGCGGCATCGGTGGGAACGCTAATGGCGCTGGTCGGCGCACCTGCGGCAACCCCTATCAGAGAAGGCTGCCGAAACCAGGCATCCACCTCCGGCACAATGTGGAGAGATGACCCTCCGCCCCGCCTCTCGTCACACAACGGTCGTCGTCGTCGGGGCCGGCGTTTCCGGCCTGACCTGCGCAACTTTGCTCGCCGAGGCAGGTTTCACCACCCGGATCGTCGCCGCCGAAGCGCCTGATTCGACGACATCGATGGTGGCGGCGGCGGTTTGGACCGCTTCCGGCCATTCACCAGAGAGCCGCCACTTCGCTTGGTCGCTCAGAACCCGGAAGGTGTTTGCCGATCTGGCCGCCGACCCTTCTGATGGGGTGATACCACTAATCCAGTACGAGCTAGAGGTGGATCATCTCCCACCACATGGATGGGAGGTGGACTACGAATGGATCCGCTCATTGGGCGATGACGAGCTACCCGCTGGCTATGGCGGTGGATGGCGGATCGATGGTTTCCGCATCGACCCCACCATCTACCTTCCCTGGCTCCTCGATCGGTTTCACGCCGCCGGCGGAAACGCCACGTGGCAGCGGCTGGCGCGGCTCGAGGAGGTCGACGCCGACGTAGTAGTCAACTGCACCGGGCTAGGGGCGCGGGAGTTGTGTGACGACCGAGAACTAGTTCCGATCCGTGGTCAGGTGGTGGCGGTCAAGCTGGCCGGGATCGCCGAAGGTATCTCGGATGAACACGACCTTGACCGCATCCGCTACGTCTATCCCCGCACCGATGAGGTGATCCTCGGAGGCACCCGCGAAGTGGGTGGGGCCTCTCTCCAACCCGATCCAATGACAACGGCTCGGATCATGGCCGATTGCCGCCAGTTGGTCCCGGCGCTGGCCGACGCCGAGTTCATCGAGGCGAGGGTGGGCCTGCGTCCGGGTCGGCCGACCGTCCGCCTCGAAACCTCCCGACTGGGCGATCGACGTCCTGTCGTTCACAACTACGGACACGGAGGGCAGGGCTACTTGCTGTCGTGGGGCTGCGCCGCCGAGGTTGTCGATCAGGTCACAGCTCTTGGGGGCGATTCTTACGACCCGTAAGGATCCGGCCGGCGGAAATGATCAACAGGGCGGCGAACAGGATGGCCGAGAGGGTGGGATCGAGCCTCACTGCGACCAAGGAGAAGAGAAAGGAAGTGACCACGCCGGCTGCCCCGACGGTCAATCCGATCCGTAGGTCGGCAGTGTGGTGTCGCAGGTTCTGAACGCTTCCCACGATGGCTGTTGGCACGATTACCGCCAGCGAGGTCCCCTTGGCAACGGCGGTGGGAATCGAGAACAGCAGGTTTTGGGCTGGGACCATGATCACTCCCCCACCGACGCCCATCAGCCCCGCCAGCGCCCCCGTCGCCAGCCCGAGGACGATCAGCCCGATTACCGCAACCGCATCGAGGGGAAGGCGTCCAGCCCCCTCTTCAATGGCGATGACCATGCGAACGGCGGTCAGCAACAGGAGTACCGCGAATGATCGCTGCAGCGTGCGCAGGGGAAGGGTCCGCAACAGACGGGTTCCGATGATCGTGCCGACCGTCGAGCCGGCCAGGAGCAGCAACGCCACCGCCCAGTCGACGCTGGCATGGACGGCGTAGCCGATCATGCCGGCCAGGCCCATTGGGGCGACCGCCACGAGGGAGGTGCCTTGCGCCATGCGCTGATCGATGTGGACGAAGCTGACCAGCGCCGGCACCACCAGGATCCCTCCTCCGACCCCGAACAAACCCGACAGCATCCCGGCAAATACCCCGATCGCAATGGCCACACCGAGCGGTGCGCCCCGCCGGGTGGAAAGACCTGTTACATCACGCACATCTACCGAAACCAGCAGGCGGCGAGGTTGTTCATGCCTTTGTCCTCGAAAGGCGGCTCCTCAACCCGGCATCGATCCTGGACGATCGGGCAACGGGTGTGAAACCGGCACCCGATCGGGGGGCTGATCGGGTTCGGGATTTCCCCGGTGAGAGGGACCCGTCGACGTTCCCGTTGCAGGACCGGGTCGGGAATGGGCACCGACGAGAGGAGGGCCTCGGTGTAGGGGTGGGTGGGATGGTTGTAGATGGCGTCACGGTCGGCCAGCTCCACGAGCTTCCCGGCGTACAGGACGGCGATCCGATCTGAGAGGTGACGCACGACCGACAGATCGTGGGCGATAAACAGGTAGGTCAGCCCCAACTCATCCTGCAGGTCAGCGAGCAGATTGACGATCTGCGCCTGAATGGAGACATCGAGGGCGGAAACGGGCTCGTCAGCGATTATTAGGTCCGGCTTGAGGGCGAGGGCCCGGGCGATCACGATCCTCTGCCGCTGGCCCCCGCTAAAGGAGTGGGGATAACGAACGGCGGCGTCTTTGGGAAGGCCGACCAGCTCCAGCAACTGGTGGACCCGATCCGAGCAAGCATCGGTGTTCTTCTCCAGCCCGTGCACAACCAACGGCTCTGCAACGATGTCGACTACCCGCATCCGCGGGTTGAGCGATCCGTATGGATCCTGAAAGACGAGTTGCATATGGCGCCGGAGCTGGCGCAATTCCTCACCTTCGAAGTTGGTTATGTCCTGGCCGTTGAAAACGACTCGTCCACTCGTGATCGGTACCTTCCGCAGAATGGCGCGCCCGGTAGTCGACTTGCCGGATCCCGATTCTCCGACGAGACCGAGGGTTTCACCTCTCCGGATGTCAAAGGTGACGCCGTCCACGGCATGGAGAACCTGCTTCTGGCGACCCCAGAAACCCGTCCGGCCCACCGGGAAGTGGACCGTCAGGTCCTCGACGCGTAAGAGCGGGTCGCCTTCAGCCGACGGACCCAGCGACGGGCGCACCGACGGTTCTGATATCGAATGCACGATGACACGCAACCTTCCTGTCAGGGAGATGTTCGATGAGCTCGGGTGTCTCTTGCGAACATCTCTCAATGGCCAGCTCACAGCGGGGTTGAAAGGCGCAGGCGGGGGGAGGGTTTATGAGATCGGGCGGGGCGCCGGCGATGCTCATCAGTTTCGGCACAACCACGTCCAGTCGGGGGGTCGAGCCGATCAAGCCCCAGGCGTAGGGATGTCCCGGATCGGAATAGATCTCCTCGGCACTTCCCGTCTCGACGATCCGGCCGGCGTACATCACGGCCAAGCGCTGGCAGAGACCGGCCACAACCCCAAGGTCATGAGTGATGAGGAGTACTGCCAGGCCGAGATCAGCCTGCAGCTTCTGGATGAGCTCGAGTATCTGGGCCTGGATCGTGACATCGAGGGCGGTAGTCGGCTCGTCGGCGATCAACAGCTCCGGTTCAGAGGCGAGTGCCATGGCGATTGCGACCCTCTGGTTCATCCCGCCTGAGAACTCGTAGGGATATTGAGTGACGCGCTGGCGAGGAAAGGAGATGCCGACCAGATCCAGCAACTCGACCACTCGCCGCTGGGCCGACGGCCCGTCCATCCCCAGGTGGTGTTGAAGAACCTCGCCAATCTGTTCGCCGACCTTCATGAGTGGATCGAGCGATGTCATGGGGTCCTGGAAGATGATCGAGATCTCCTTTCCGCGGACGCGGTGAGAGTATGCCTCTCCTGCCTTGCCGAGAACCGAGCGGCCCTTCCAGCGGATGTCCCCGCCGACAATCTTGCCGGGGAGGTCGATCAGACCGGTAATGGCGCGGGAGGTGACGCTCTTTCCCGAGCCTGACTCGCCCACCAGGCCGAGCGTCTGTCCACGGTCGAGAATGAAGGAGGCGCCCCGAACGGCTTGGACCACTCCACGGCGGGTGAAGAAGGAGACTTGCAGATTGTCGACCTCGAGCAGGGGTACATCGGGCGCCGAGCGCATGTCAGGCACCACGGCCTCCCGTAGCCTGCAGTCCGGCTGCGAACCGCTTCTCCCGTTCATGGGGATCGGCGACGATTCGGAGCCAGCTGGCGAACAGGTTTGCCCCGAGCACAGTGAGGGCGATGGCGAGACCGGGGAAGGTCACCAGCCACCAGGCGTTGAAGACGTAGTCCCGTCCGATCGCCACATCGAGACCCCAGGACAAAGATGGCGGTTGGATGCCCAGTCCAAGGAAAGAGAGCGCCGCCTCCGCCAGGATGGCGCTGGCGAACTCCAGCACGGCCAGGGTCAGCAGTGGAGCCGCCAGGTTGGGGAGGATGTGGCGGAAGATGATCCGCCGGGGCCGGGCCCCGACGATCTCGGCCGCCTCCACGTAGGGCGTCTCCTTGGCAGACAGAACCACTCCCCGCACCAGCAATGAGTACACCATCCAGGCGTTGATCGGCAGAACGACGATCAGCACGGTCAGACTGGGCCGGATTACCGACAGGATCACCAGATACAACAACAACCCGGGAAAGGCGAGCTGGGTGTCCAGCCAGCGCATGATCACGCTGTCCACCCGGCCGCCGTTATAGCCCGCCAGCAGTCCGAGGACGGTTCCCACGGTTCCGGCGATCAAGACGACGCCAAGACCGACGGTGAGCGACACCCGCGATCCGTAGACGATGCGCGCCAGCAGATCGCGGCCGAGGTTGTCGGAGCCGAGGGGATGCTCGAAAGAGCCACCCTCGAGCCAGAACGGAGGGAGCAGCCGGTCGGAGAGTGATTGGGCGGTGGGGTCGTAGGGAGCGAGAAGGGGAGCCAGAAGAGCGACGAGTAGGAGCGTCGACATCACCAGTAACCCGAAGAAGCCGGCCTTGTCCTGCCAGAGCTCACCGACGACACGGGCAAAGCGCCGGGTCACGGTGGGAGCAGCGATTGCGGGCGCGGTTATGGACTGTGCCATCGGGCTCCTAGGTCAGTTTGATGCGGGGATCGACGTATTTGTAGGCCACGTCCATCAGCACGTTGATGGAAACGATCATTAGGGCGACGACGAAGACTATGGCCTGCAGGAGGATCAGGTCCTGGCGCTGAATCGACTGGATGGCGAGGAACCCGAGACCGGGCCAGGCGAATACGGTCTCCACCACTACCGAAAAGCCGGCCAAGGCCCGGATCAGCTCCCACCCGGCCATCGTCATCACCGGTACGGCGGCGTTGCGGAAAGCGTGCGAGCCGACCAACCGGTGAAAGGGCACGTTCTTGGCCTTGACCAGTTGTACGTAGCTCTTGTTGAGCTCGTCGATCATGGCCGACCTGGTGAGCATCACCAGTCGAGCCGCCGCCGGCAACGCGAAGGTGACCGCCGGGAGGACAGCATGGGCCAGCGAGCCGGACCCAAATATCGGGAGCAGCTGGAGCTGGACTCCGAAGACCAATATCAAGAGCAGGCCGAGCCAGAAGTTGGGCATCGAGAGGCCGGTGAGGCTGAGAGTCACCAGGACCCGGTCGAGGAAACCACCCGGTTTGAGCGAGCTGAGGATCCCGAGGGGGATGGCGATCACCACGGCTAGCACCATCGATGCTGCGACCAAGAGCAGGGTTCGGGGAAGCGCCTCAAGAACGATCTCCAGCGCCGGACGGTCCTGCCACAAAGAGCTCCCGAAATCGAAACGCAGCGCCGAACCGAGGAAGTCGAAGAACTGCACGTGAAGCGGTCGGTCGAAACCGAGTTGGGCGGAGAAAGCGGCCCTTTGCTCGGGGGTGGCTTCCAATGGGAGCATCACTCTCACCGGGTCGCCGATCAGACGAGTCACCACGAACACCACCACGGTCACCCCGACCACCACGAGCGCACCTTGGATGACTCGTTTGAGTAAGAACCGCCCTATGACCGGTCTCCTTCTCTTATGCGATCGTCCCCCGGAAAAGCCGGGGGACGATCAACGTAGTGGTTAAGCGCTCACCGACATTTCCTTGACGAGGATCTTCGCATCCACTCGCGGCTGCCACTGGAGGCGCTCGCTCATCCCGTAGACGTCGTTGATGTTGAGCATGAACAAGAAATATGCCTCGTCGCAGGCCTTTTGTACTGCTTGGTGGTAGAGATCCTCACGGGTGGCAGTGTCGGTCTCCGAGCGGGCGGCATCGATCCATCCGGCCAGCTCGGCATCGTCGTTGGAGGCCCCGATTCCGTCCAGGTGGTAGTAGGCGGATAACTGGCGGTCGGCATCGAGCAACTCGTTGGAGCTGGTCACGTAAATCGCCGGCGGGCGAATGTCACCGAACAGGCGATTCAGGTACTCGTCGAACTCGAAGATCTGGACATCGGGCACGAGGCCGACTTCGGTGAGGAAGTTGCCCACCACTTCGACCACTTCGCGGTCCTTGAGCCAGCGGCCTGAGGTCCCGATCACCTCCACGGTGGCACCCTCTGCACCCGCCTCTGCAATGAGAGTCCGCGCCCCGTCCGGATCGTAGGAGTAGGCCGCCAGATCGGGATTGAAGCCGAAGAAGGACTCGCTGAGGATCTGGCACTGGTCGACGCTGGCGTTCCCCCCGAACAGTTCATCCGCCATGGCTTGCTTGTCCACCGCCAGATTCATCGCCCGTCGGACCCGGACATCGGCGGTCGCCCCTTCCATGGCGTTGATGATCAGCACGGGATGCTCGAGACCGGTCACCGAGGCAGCCTGGGGCGCTGATCCCACATCCTCGGGCTGCAGATTGGTGATCACGTCGGCATCCCCGCCCAACAGCGCCGAGAGGCGGGTCCCCGCCTCGGCCACGAAGCGGAAGGTGACCCGATCGACGTTGCCTACGTCACCACCCCAATAATCGGGATTTGACTCGAGGGTGACATGGTCGCCCCGGACCCATTCGACGAAGCGGTACGGCCCGGTTCCCGTCGGGGTCTCGGCGAAGGCGGCATCAGCCGACGCCTGGGCCGGGACCATCTTCATCCAGTACATCCGGGCGGGAAGGATGGGGTCGGCTACGTTGGTGATGATGTTGACGGTGAAGTCATCAACTTTCTCGGCACTGGCGATGGTCGAGAAGAACGACACTTGTTCGGAGGCGAAGTCAGGATTGATGATCCTCGTCACGCTGGCCACCACGCTGTCAGCGTTGAACGGCTCCCCATTGTGAAAGCTGACTCCACTCTGCAGGGTGAATTGCCAGGTTGTGTCATCAACCTGGGTCGGCTCGGCCGCGGCGAGCCCGGGGACCAACTCACCATCCGGCGTGCGGGACATAAGAGTCTCGTACACGTTGTCACTGACCGCCCTCTCGTTTCCGTCGTCTCTGATCTGCGGATCTAGGGTGGTCGGCTCCCCTGCAAGGATGATCGTGATCTCGGCCGAGGCTGCAGGGGGTGCTCCGGTGGTGGCCGGACCCTCAGCTCCGGTGGTCGTCCCTCCGCCTCCTCCGCACGCCATGAAAAACAGACCGATGACGAGCGGGAGGACAAACTGCTTCCTACGCGACATGTCTTGGACTCCTCCTTGGAACGGCTCTTCGCCTAGGGCTATTGTATACTGTGGACAGTATGGGTTCGTCAACTAATTACTGGGATAAATCTGACAACCCCTCAGCCATGCGGTCATCAGACGACTCGCCGGCGCCGTTGGGACGGCTACACGGGCCACTGAGCCAGAAGATCGCCGCCGAAATCAAGTCGGCAATCTTGACGGGCCGATTTCGGCCCGGGGATCGGCTGATCGAAGAGGACCTGGCCGCCGAGCTCGACGTCTCCCGCAACCCGGTCCGCGAGGCCCTGCGATCCCTCTCGTCGGCGGGGTTCGTCGAGATTGTCCCCCGACGGGGAGCATCGGTGGCCGTGCTTGACACCAGATCGGTGACAGAGCTCTTCGAGGTCCGAGCCGCATTGGAAGCCCTCGCCGCCAGGCTGGCGGCCCAACGAATCGCCCCCGAGCAATTGCTCGATATGGAAGCGGTGGTTGAGCGGGGGACGGCAACAGCATCCGCCGGACGCTTCGAGGAATTACCGCCGCTCAACTCGGAGTTCCATGCGGCGGTGGCGAAGGCGACCGGGAATGCCCGCCTGCAGTCTCTTATCGAGACGGTTCGGGACACCATCCAATGGGTCTACTCCCGTAACATTCGAGAGCGCGCCATCGATTCATGGTTCGAACACCGGGGCCTGCTAGATGCCATTCGTCATGGGGACCCCGAGATTGCCGCCCATCTGGCCCTCGAGCACAT
This sequence comes from Actinomycetota bacterium, assembly GCA_052390035.1. Taxonomy (GTDB): domain Bacteria; phylum Actinomycetota; class Acidimicrobiia; order Spongiisociales; family ZC4RG35; genus JBQTHI01. The sequence continues at coordinate 29,130 of JBQTHI010000055.1, forward strand.
AGCCCGGGCGGAGGGCGCCTACCTGAAAGCGGAGGCTGCGGAGAGCCGCAGTGGCTGAACCGGTCGAGATCGCTTCGACCCCAAATGGTCGGGCGAATTGGGTCGGCTTCGGAGCAGTGGTGGCGTCCTATCTGGCGGTCACCGTGGCCGAGTCGGTGCTGGCACCGCTCTTTCCTGCCGTTGCGACCGATCTCGGGCTCGGGGCGCAGACCGCCGGACTGGCGTTTGGAATCCTCACCGGCCTTATCGCCGTCGGAAACTTCCTGGGCGGGTTGCTTCTGCGCCACCTGGCGCCACGGGCCGTTGCCGCCCTCAGCCTCGGCATCACCGCCGTGGGCTCCGCACTCGCCGCCATGTCCCACCGGGCGAATCCACTCCTGTTTTCCCAAGCCCTCATCGGTTTTGGAGCGGGGCTCTTCTTTGCACCCGCCCTGAAAGCCGCCGGGCTGGCGGCGGGAACGAGAAGGCGAGGCCTGGCCATGGGCATCTTCGGAGTTGCCTTCTCGGCCGGCCTTGCCCTGGCCGCCTACCTCGCCGCTTCGACCGCCAGCAGATGGAACACGGCGTTCTTCGTGGCGGCGGCGACTTGCGTGGCGGGTCTGGTGGTGGTGGTAGTAGCGCCTTGGCCGGACAGCCGCCAACCAGACGCCGGCAAGCTCCGACTGGGGGCGATCCGCTTGCCGGTCGTGGTCGGATCGGTCGGTGCGGTGTCTCAATACGGCACCGTCGGGTTTCTGGCGCTCTTTGCCGTGACCGTCTGGGGACTCTCCCCCGCCTCGGCAGCTGTCCTGGTCGCCACCGGGCGACTGCTGTCGGTTCCGGCCAAGTTGGCGGTGGGGAGCGCCGCCGACCGCTTCGGCGGGCGGACCGCTCTGGTTTCGGTGGTGCTGGTCTTGGCGGTCACCGGGGCCTTGTGGACCTCGCTACCCAACTCGGCATTCACCCTGGTCGCGGCCGCGATATTCGCCGCCTCGGTGAGTGCCCTCTTCCCGGTGGCGAACCTGATCGCCTTTGAGCGGTTCGGCGATCAAGGCTCAATGCTCGGGGCTTACCGATCCGTCCAAATCGGAGTCGGTGCGGTGGGTGCCTTTCTCGTCGGCCTCTTGGCGGATGTGTACGGCTTGCGCTTCGTCCTCACCGTCAGCGCCTTGATCCCGATCCTGCTCCTGTTGGTTGCCCGACGGATGAGCCCGGCGGTGGCGATCTGATGCTCTACCTCACCGACCGCGAGGTGGCACAGATTCTCAGCCCGTCGCTGGCGGCCGAGGCCATCGAAGGCGCCTTCCGCCACCTGGCCGCGGGCGACGCCGCCTCCCAGGCGCGTGTCCGCACCGTGACCAGAGTGGGAAAGCTGAGCACAGTGGGCGCAGTGCTGACGGCCGACGGGCTCGCCGGAGCCAAGGTGTACCCCACCACCACTGGAGGGCGATTCGGATTCATGGTTCTCCTGTTCGAGATGGGGAGTGGTCAGGCATTGGCAGTGATGGCCGGAGCGGCACTAACCGAAATACGAACTGCTGCCACCTCGGTCGTGGCCGCCCGGTATCTGGCGAGGAAAGAGGCGCGAATTCTCACCATCTTCGGCGCCGGGCGGCAGGCGGGGGCCCATGCCCGGGCGTTTGCGGAAGAGTTTTCCTTGAACGAAATCAGGGTCGTCCACCGCCGCGACGCCGCCGGTTTTGTCGGAGAAGTCGCCAGCCATACCGGTGTGAGGGCCTACCAGGCGACGGTTACTGACGCTTTACCGGGTTGTGATCTGATCGTCACCGCCACCAGGGCTTCCTCGTCGCTATTCAGCGGCCTCGACGTTCCCGACGGCTGCCATATCACCGCGCTGGGTGCCACCTTGCCTACAACTCGGGAACTCGACTCCCTGACGGTTGATCGGGCCGATCCGGTGGTGGTCGAGTCGATCGACCAGGCCCGGATGGAGGCCGGCGATCTGCTGTTGGCCGCCGACGACGGGGTGGCGGTCTGGGACCGAGTGATCGAACTCGCCGAGCTGGTATCCGGCGCTCGGATCGGTCGGCGGGATTCTCACCAAATCACCCTTTACAAGTCCCTCGGAGTCGGCCTGGAAGACGTGGCCGCCGCCGCCGCCGTGTACCGCGGGGCCCTTCGCAATTCGGTCGGCCTTCGGTTGGATGAGGGCGGCTGAAGCCATGGGCGGGTTGATTGCGGGCGCGTTGGAGGTGATGGCAGAGCAATGCACCGCCCGGGGAGCGCGAGGAGTGGTGTTGGCGGCGGCGCCGCTCGCAGCCGCCCTGGGGGCCGAGGCAATCAGAGCGGGGGGAAACGCCTTCGACGGAGCTGTCACGGCCGCCTTGGCCGAAACCGTGCTGCTGCCTCCCAAATGTGGATTGGCGGGCGATCTGGTCGCCCTGAGAAGCTCCGCCGAGGACGTCGCCCCGGAGGCACTCCTCGCCATCGGTGGTGCACCTCGCCGTCTGGCGGAGGTGGCCGCCGCCGGAAAACTGAACGTCACCGGTCCTCTCTCGGTCGGGGTTCCCGGCGCACCTGCCGGTTACGACGCCCTGGCTGCCCTCGGCCGGCTGGGGCGTCGCCGCCTGGCCGCCCCGGCCACCGATCTCGCCATCAACGGATTCGCCTGGGCTCAGATCTGCACCAGCCTCGCCCTCGAGTCGGCAGACTTGGTAAAGACCCACAACGAGACGGGAACGGTGTATTTCCCCGACGGCATTCCCCTCCAGCCTGCGACTCTGGTGCGACTCCCCCGCATGGCCGCCTTGATCGACGAATGGGCCCACCTCGGCCCCGCCCTGTTTTGGGGGCCAATCGGAGAGGTCATGGCTGATTCGGTTAGAAAGCGGGGCGGGGTGCTGGAGGCGACCGACCTCCATTCGGTCGAAGCACGTTGGGAACCGGCCGCACGAGGGATTATCAACGGACTGCTGGCATGGGCGACACCCTCCCCTACCCATGGACCATCCCTGTTGGAGGCGACTGCGGGGGCGACACCGAACGATGGTCCGGGCCTGGTCTGGGATCGGGTGATGGACGCGGTGAGCAAGCGAGGCCACCTGCTAGGCGATCCGAGCGGCACTTCGATGGTGAGCGCCGCCGACGATGAGGGCAACGTGGTCATCGTGATCCACTCCAACTCCTTTCCCCGGTTTGGGAGCGGGCTGGTGCTCGAGGAGTTCGATCTGATCCTCAACAACCGCCCCGGACGAGGATTCGCCTCGCAACCCGGTCATCCCAACTTCCCGGCGCCCGGGAAGCGACCCGCCACCACCCTTCACGCCTGGGCAGTCGCCGGCGCCGATGGAGCCCCGGGTCTCTTCGGCGGGACACCGGGAGGGGAGAACCAAATGCCGTGGAATGCGCAGACCATCGGCCAGATCGTGTCAGGTCAAACCGACCCCGGTCGGCTCGTCGTGTCACCACGATGGGAGTGGCTAACTGGCGGCGGGGTGGCAATCGAGGAGGGTTTCAGCCAAGCCGAAGAAGCCGAACTGATAGCTCGCGCCGCCCGGGTGCAACGGGTGCCCCGCTGGGGGTTGCGATCCGCCCAACAGGTTCTAGTCCGCCCCCGGGCCGGTCGGCCGGTCGTCGGAGCGGTCGATCCCCGCACGGGCGGCGCTGGGGTTGCCGTTTAGCTCATTACCGAACCCAGGGCTCCAGCCAACGATATCGTTGGCTGGGGCCCCAAGAACGACATCAACCGCGGGCTAATTCTTTGACGGTCTCCAACAGCATGGCGTGCTTGCGGGTGTCGAGCCGCATCGATTCGAACAGGGCCGACCACCACGCGGTGTCGGCCACCTCTCCGACGATCTTGTCGAGCTCCTTCAAATCCTTCTCGTCGTCTCGCTCCATCACCAAAAGCTCTTCGGTCAGCTCGAGCAGATGTTCGCGCTCTTCGCCGATGTCGGTCCCCCCACCGAGCCCCATCCGGGTTTCGATGTCATCGCGCTGGGAATATTCGGCTCTCACCCAGTTGACCATGTCCTGGAATAGACGGTGGTGGCGCACTTCGTCGTCGATGATCATCTGGATGAGGAAGCGAACTCGATCGCTTCTCGTCTCCTCGGCCAAATGGGCGTAGGTGCGGAGCGCCTCCCGCTCGGTGTCCATGTGCTCCTGCAAATAGTGAGCCAGCTGCTGGGCCCAGATGTCGACATCGACCACGGATTCCTCCTGTTGCTCAAGTCCCGATGAAGACGGTGCGTTGCTGGGTGTAAAAGTCCATCACCGTTGGACCCAGCTGCTCTTTATGCATCCCGGTTCCCGACATCTTGATTCCCCCGAAGGGGGCGGTGAGGGCGGTACCGATCGTTGGCCGGTTGATGCGCACAACGCCTGCCTGTGATTCCCGGGCGAAGCGCTGCGCACTGGCAAGGCTGGTGGTGCAAATGGAGGCGGTCAACCCGTATTCGGTGTCGTTGGCCCGGGTGATGGCCTCACCTACGGATCCCACCTGTTCGAAGCCGATCACCGGCCCGAACACCTCGGTGCAGGAAAGCGTCATCTCCGGATGGACCTCTGCCAATATCGTCGGTGGGAAGAACCAGCCCCGATCGAAGTCCGGCCCGCCCAGCCGGGAGCCGCCCGTTACCAATCTGGCTCCGTCTTTGATGGCCGATTCGACCACGGATGTCATGTTGTCGACTGACCGCTGGTCGATCAACGGCCCCATATCCACCCCGTCGGTCAGGCCCGAGCCAACCTTTAGTTTGGCCGCCGCCGCGGTAACCGCTTCGAGCAACGAGGAATGAATCCCGTCTTCGACGATTACCCGGCCCGCGCCTGTGCAAGCCTGACCGCTGAGCGCAAATGCCGAGCGCACGACGACTTGGGCCGCGCGGTCAACATCGGCATCGTTCAGTACCACCACCGGGTTGTTTCCACCAAGTTCAAGTTGCCCCCGCCGGCCCAGACCGAGGGCGGCGTGGATCCGTCGACCCACGGCGGTGGAACCGGTGAAGGTGATGGCGCGGACTCGTTCGTCGGCCACCACCAGGCTGCCCGCCCCAAACCCGTGGACAACGTTCAACACCCCGCTTGGTAGGCCGCCTTCCACCAGGGCCAGCGCAAGTCGTTCGCCCATCATCGGGGTCATAGATGAGGGCTTGAAGACGACTGTGTTGCCGGCGGCCAGCGCCGGGCCCAGCTTGCGTGACGCCAGGCTGAGCGGAAAGTTCCACGGGGTTATCGCCCCCACCACCCCGACCGGATCGAGCACGGTCATCACCTGGACGGTCGGGTCGTCGGTCGGAAACGTCGCTCCCTGAAGCCGCAGAGCTTCGCCTGCGTAGAGGCGGAAGTTGGCGGCGGTTCTTCTCACCTCGTTGCGGGCATCGGCGAGAGGCTTGCCCATCTCGGCCACCATCTCCCGAGCGATCTCCTCCTCATCGCCATCGAGGGCAGCGGCCGCCCGTTCCAGGCAGGCCGACCGCAGGGGGGCCGGCGTCGCCGACCACTCCTCCAACGCCCCGGAGGCGGCGTCCACTGCCGCCTTGACGTCAACCGCCTGCGAGTCGGGGGCGATGGCAGTAACCACGTCGATGTCGGCGGGGTTGAAGACCTTGAAGGTGCCCCCGCCGGTGGCCGGAGAAAGTTCGCCACCTATCCGGTTGCGCACCAACAGCGGGACGTCGACGGTCGTAGTCATTTCTCCCACTTCGAATAGTCGGCGACCCTGCCCAGGTGGTTCATCAGAGCATCAATCCCGGCCTTACAACATGCAATGTCCTGCTCGCCGTTGCCACCACTGGCGGCGATGGCCCCGACTACCTCACCATCGACCTCGATTGGCCACCCTCCCACAAAAATGGTGAACCGGCCCATGTGCTGGGTCATGATTCCGAAGGCCTCCTCCCCGGGTACGGCGTTGCGATAGAAGTGAGTGGGCTTGCGATGGCCGGCGGCGGTGAATGCCTTGTTGACGGCAATCTCGACGCTCGTCACTTTTCCCCCGTCCAGGCGGCGGAGAGCGATGGGGTAGCCGGCAGCGTCGGACACACACAGCACTTCGGGAACCCCCTGCGACTCGGCCGCCTTCTGGGCTTCGTCGAGCATGAGGTTCGCCTCCGCCAGGGTTAGTTGTTGAACGCTTCGCATCGATCCTCCAGACCCGTCTTGACGTTTCGCATAAAGTATACAAAAGGTAGAAGGGGATACGCCGGTGAGAACTGCCTTCTTGAGTCGCCCTATTTGGCGAGTGATTTGCGGCGCGACTGCTTGGGACGATCGATCATCTTGAGGAACTCCCGAGCAGAGTCGTCAACATGCTGACGGGTGACCTGCTCTGCCCGCTCCTCGTCACCACCGCTGATCAGCTCGAGAATGCGGGCGTGCTCCGGCCAGGAAATCGGTGCCCGCTCCCGCACCTCGGTGGCGAATAGCCATTCGATCTTGGCTGGCAGGTTGGCGGCCAGCTCATACAGGTATCCATTTCCGGAAGCCTCGGCCAGCGCCACATGGAACATTTGATGAAGACGGGGCATCGCCGCTCGATCACCCGCCCGAACCGCCTTGCGCCCTTCCGAGATGATCTCCTTGAGCGTGTCTAGGTGCACTTGGACCCGGCGCCGGGCGGCGAGTCGTGCTGCCAGACCCTCCAGCATGCTGCGGACTTCGAACAACTCAACCGCCTCTTCAGCGGAGATCATCGCCACCGACGCACCCCGGCGTGGCACCAAGTCGACAAAGCCTTCGGTCTCCAGGGTCGCCAGGGCCTCCCTAACCGGCATCCGCGACACACCGAGCCGCGAGGCAAGATCGTCCTCGACCAATCGATCGCCAGGCTGCAGGCTGCCGGCCAGGATCCCGTTGCGGATTGCTTCGGCGACAGACTCGCGGAGTGATCGGTGGCGTTTACCTAGGGGTTCCATGACGAGTTTCCACTTGATGGTAAATGGAGCCGACTTGCGCCTCCGGGCATTCCGGACCAGCAACGCAGTAAACCGTTTGACTTTACCTGCTGTATACGATATACAAAAGACGAAAGCGAGACAGGAGAGGTTTGTGATGGCGGAGTTGTTGTCCAAAGACGAGTTCCGAGCGGCCCTTAAGGACGCTATGAAGGGACGGGAAGCCAAAGATGCTTCGTTCAGCCTGGCCTGGTCCGGCGGAGATCTGAAACGTCATCACTTCGCCCGCTGGGCCGAGAACCACTTCCACTACGTCGGGCCCTTCGCCGACTACCTCGGCTATATCTACGCCAATGCTCCCGACACGGCCACTGATGCCAAGGACTTTCTCCTCCAGAACATGTACGAGGAGGAACTAGCCGACATCCGGCACACTGATCTCTTACTGCGCTTCGCCGAGGCGTGCGGCACGAGCAAAGAACGGGTCGAGGATCCCCACAACATGAACCCGGTCACCCGGGGACTGCAGGCATGGTGCTACATGACCGCCATGCGCCAGAACTGGGTGGTGGCCACGGCCGCTCTGATCGTCGGGCTCGAGTCCCAGGTGCCCGACATCTATCGCCGGCAATATCCGCCTTTGCTCGAGAAGTACGGTTTCACCGAGGACGAAGCGGAATTCTTCGAGCTCCACATCTCCTCGGACGAGGTTCATGGTGAGCGGGGTTACCAAATAGTGCTGAACCATGCCAACACTCCAGAATTGCAAGAGGAGTGCCTCGAGGCCGTGCGTGACGCCGCCGACATGCGCTTTTCGTACACCAAGGCGCTGTTCGACTACTACGTCAAAGGCGACATGGCCAGTGTTGATGAGGAGGACCTCGCCGGCATCGGATCGGTGTGATCCCGAGGCCGCCAGGGCAACTCAAGCTCCGCCGGGACGAGGAGGTCGTGTGGCGGACTGGGTGAGGGTGGCCGAACTCAAAGAGCTGCAACGTCGCAAGAAGTTGTTGGTGGAGGCGGGCGGCATACCGATCGCCGTGTTCTTTGACGATGGTTACGTTTATGCCCTGCGCGACATCTGCATCCACAAACAACGCAACCTGTCCAAGGGTCTGGTCTTTCAGGGCAAGGTCATCTGCCCAGGACACCAGTGGGCATTCGACCTCCCCACCGGGTGGGTGGACGAGTGGGCAGAATGCCAGCCGACCTTCGCGGTCAAGGTGGAAGGTGGAGAGGTGTTTGTCGACCCGGAGCCGCGAGTCCGGACGGTTGCACCTCCGCCCGAAGAACGATGGCCTCACGGGCGAGGTGCCGGAGTTGGAGCCTAGAACATGGAACGATGGCCAGTGAGGAGAGAGGGGCCGGTATGAGGCGGTTTGTCCTGATCGGCGGCGGCCAGACCTCGGCGTCGGCGGCGAGGACGCTGCGGCGCGAGGGGTTCGACGGCGAGGTTGTCATTGTCGGCGATGAGAAGCACCCTCCTTACCAACGGCCCCCGTTGTCCAAGGAGTACTTGCAGGGGGCATCGCCCCTCGAGGATGTGTGGTCGGTCAGCCCAGCGTGGTACGAAGACAACCGCGTCGAACTGAGACTCGGTGTGGAGGCGAAGGAGATCGACCGCTCATCCCGGGAGGTGATCCTCGCTGGTGACTCGCGTCTCGCCGCCGACGCCGTTCTGATCGCCACCGGTGGGCGGGCACGCCGGCTCCCCGACGTCGCCGGCGAACGTATCCTCTACCTCCGCACCCTCGAGGAGTCGGATCAGCTCAAGGTCCATCTGGGCACCGGTCGCCGGATCGTCATCGTCGGGGCCGGCTTCATCGGCTCCGAGGTCTCCGCTTCCGCCCGGGAGGCCGGTGCAGAGGTCATCGTTTTGGAGGCGCTGGAAGTGCCTCTGGAAAGGGTCCTCGGCAAGGAACTCGGCGAGGTATGCGGAGCGGTCCACCGATATCACGGAGTCGATCTCCGCACCAGCACCGGCATGGAGTCCATCAAAGAGACGACCTCGGGGGTGGTGGTTCGCACGACCAAAGGGGAAGACATCGAAGGCGACGCGGCGGTGATCGGGATTGGTATGCAGCCCAACGTGGAGATCGCTCGCGCCTCAGAGATCACCGTCGGGAATGGAATCCGGGTAGACGAGTTCTGCCGGACATCGCTCGAGGGCGTCTTCGCCGCTGGTGACGTCGCCAATCACTACCACCCGATTTTCGACCGCCGGATGCGCGTCGAGCACTTCGACAACGCCACCCGCCACGGCACTGCTGCTGCCCGCAACATGCTGGGAATGCGGACCCCTTATGTCGATGCTCACTGGTTCTGGTCCGACCAGTACAACCACAGCTATCAATATGTGGGCCACGCCGAGAAGTGGGACAAGACGGTGGTGCGCGGCTCAATTGAGGATCGCGACTTCGTCGTGTTTTACATGCTCGACGGTCTGGTGGAAGCCGCCTTCGCCATCGACCGGGGCGCCGACGTGCTCGTCGCTAAGTCTCTAATCACCGAGCGCCGGAAGATCGATCCGGCCGTCCTGGCCGACGAGGATCAGGACCTGGGCGAACTGCTGATTCCTCCCGAACCCGAGGTGGATCCGGTGCCGGCCGGCCCCGATGCATTGGGCGCCTTCGTCAGAGCGGCCCGGTCCGGCCAGGTACCCGAGGGAATCGTTCGGCGATTCGAAGTCGAAGGAGTCGAGATGGCCATCGCTCGCTACCGGGGACGCGCTTTCGCACTTCACAACCTCTGCACCCACCTGGCGTGCCATCTCGCCTCGGGAAAAGTGGACGGCGGCGGCCTGGTGTGCCTCTGCCACGGGTCGATCTTCGACCTCGCCACCGGCGAGCCCACCAACCCTCCCGCCACCAAGTGGGTCCGCACCTATCCGGTGAAAGAAGAGAACGGTCAGATCTACGTGTCGCTCCGCTGAGCCGTCGTGAATCTTGAATTAGTAAACCGCCGGGCGCTGGTCCTCGGCTCGTCCGATGGTCTGGGTATGGCGATAGCGGAGGGTCTGGTGGCCGAAGGGGCGCAGGTTGCGATCAACGGGCGCAACGCCGACCGCCTGCGAGAGGCATCCGAACGCCTCGGAGCCCTGGCTATTCCCGGGGACCTCGTCACCGACGCTGACCGGGTGGTGACCTCCGCCATCGACGCCCTGGGAGGTCTCGATGTGTTGGTGGTCAACACCGCCGGCGGAGCTCCCGGCGGTCTTCTCGACAACCCGCCGGCGGCCACCGAGGCCGCCTTCGCCTCGATGCTGCGCCCGGCGTTGACCGCGGCCCGCACCGCGGTTCAGGCGCTCCGTGCATCCGGGCGCGGGCGGTTGCTGTTCATCGCCGCCCGCTCTGTCCTCGAAGCGACCCCGGGACTTGCCCTCTCATCCATCTTTCGCAGCGGGGTGGCGGCCGCCGCTCGGTCCCTCGCCGTCGAGCTGGCTCCCGAGGTCCTGGTCAACGTGGTCGTCCCCGGCCAGTTCGACACCGGCGCCTATCAACGCCTCGAATCGTGGCAGGCACAGCGCAACGGCACCACCACCGAGCTGACGCGGTCACATAACCTCGCCGACACACCCCTCGGCCGGTTGGGACGGGCCGAAGAACTGTCTGACGTGGTGGTGTTCCTGTGCTCGGCCCGCTCCTCGTATGTGACCGGGTCGATAATCCGGGTCGACGGCGGCGCCGTCAAAGGGTTCTGAACGGAGCTAGAAGGGAGCACCATGGCCCTCGCCACCAATCATGAGATCGATACGTTCCTTTCCCAGCAGGACGCCTGGGCCAGGGAAGGCGACGCCCTGGTCTCGGAGTGGAAATTCAAGGACTTCAACCAGGCGCTGGGATTTGTAGTGCGGGTAGCGATGGCCGCCGAAAAGGCCGATCACCACCCGGACATCGACATTCGTTGGAACAGGGTACGGCTCATGCTCAGCACCCACTCGGAGGGTGGGGTGACCGCGCGTGATCTGAAGCTCGCCGCCCGGATCAACCAGTCCGCCTAAACCACCGCCTGACAAGCCGCAACCCACTCGAGGCTCGACTCGTCGCCCGCCGCCCGGTAGCGGGTCTCGAGATTGGCGAGAATCCGGGTGATGATCGTCCTGGTTTCAACAGCTCTCAACCAGGTGGGTTCCAGGCGCGGAGGACCTCCGATAGACTCGGCAACCAGACGGGCGGCTTCGTCGGATCCGATGGCCTCACCGAAGTGGAAGGGGTCGACCAACTGTCCGGCGGCATAGACGAGGAAGTGTCCCGGCAGCCCCACCCCTTCGACTTCGATCCCCGCCCGCCGACCTACTTCGATCCAGATCACCGAGACGATGATTGGCAGGCCACGCCGGCTATCGAGCACCCGGTGCAGGAAGGCGTTGTCGATGTTGTCGTAGTCGTCGGTGTTGCCGCCGATCCCTTCCTGAATCGAGATGACCCTGCGCAACGCCAGGTTGTGGTTGCCATCGACCAGGGCGGCCATCCGATCGAGCCGGCCGAGATAGCTGGGACCATCCAGTTCGGGATCAACGAAGGTGCCGAGCAGCAGGCATACCTCGGCCAGCCGATCAGTCGCCACCAGTTGGGGCAGCCGCCCCACCCTCTCGATGATCCCCGGAGTCGTCATCGCCACCTCACGATCACTGGTCAATCTATGACGGGAACCGGTGATGGGAATCCCCGAATCCCAAGCGATCGAGGCTTGGGGACCGCCGTTGCCAATCTGGGTCCACTCTTACCCGTAGTTGGAGGTGGATCCTCGTGGCCAGCAACGCCTCCAGTTCGTGGCGGGCTTCGGTTCCGGCCGAACCCAGCAGTTCCCCGCCTTTGCCGATCACGATCCCCTTCTGTGAATCCCTCTCCACCAGGACGTCGGCGCCAATGCGGACCAGCCCCTCGTCATCTTCCATCGAGGTCAGGCGAACATGGAGAGAGTGGGGAAGCTCGTCTCGGAGCCGAGAGAGGAACTTCTCTCTGATGATCTCGGCGACGACGGCCTCCTCCGGCTGGTCGGTGTCGAGTCCCGGCGGAAAATAGGCCGGCCCTTCCGGAATCCGGGAGACCAACTCCCCAATCAGCGCCGGGATCCCCTCCCCGGTGAGCGAGCTGACCGGCACATACGATTCGAAGTCCCAGCTGGCCGCGGCTTCGAGCTGGGGGAGCAGACGGTCGGGGCCGACCAGGTCGGACTTGGTCACCGCCACCACCACCCGAGCGCCGGCCTGGGTGACCCGGGAGGCGACCAGCTGGTCACCGCTCCCGACCGGCTGAGTGGCGTCGATCAAAAGGCAGATCACATCGGCGTCGGCCAGGCTGCCGTGAACCATCCGGTTGAGCCGTCTCCCCAGCTCCACCCGCGGTTTGTGCAACCCGGGGGTGTCGACGAGCACCAACTGCCACGAACCGTCCGCCGCGTTGGCTACCCCCTTGATGATCGAGCGGGTGGTCTGCGCCTGCCGGGAGGTGATCGACACCTTGCGACCAACCAGCCGATTGACCAGCGAAGACTTGCCGACATTGGGTCTGCCGACGAGTACCACAACCCCCGACCTCAGGAGATCCCCCACGACTTCATGGAGCTCTTTTGGAGTAGGTCATCGGCTGGGCCGGGCGGACAGCCACCTCGGCCACCCGACGACCCTGGAGACGCACCACCTCGAGTTCGAGGCCCTGCACGAGAAACTTCTCTCCCTGCTCGGGCACCCGACCGGCCAATCCCAATACGAGACCGCCCACCGTGTCCCAGTCATCATCGGGCAAAGACACCGAAAACGCCTCACCCAGATGGGCGACATCAAGGCGGGCATCTACCAGCACACCCCCGTCGGGAAGTTGTTCGAGCATCTCCTCTTCGGGGTCGTGCTCGTCTCCGATCTCCCCCACCAGCTCTTCGAGAAGGTCTTCGATCGAGACGAGACCTACCACGTCACCGTGTTCGTCGACGACCATGGCCAGATGAGTCTTGCTGGCCTGCATCTCCCGAAGCAGGTCGGAAGCCCTTTTGGTCTCAGGAATGAACGTGACATCCCTCGCAAACCGCCGCAAGTCATCGATCGTCTCCCCGGCGGCGTGGGAGCTCAGCACATCCTTGGTCAGGACGACCCCCACCACATCGCTGTCGACACCGTCGGTGACCGGTATTCGGGAGAAGCTGTATTCGGCGTTCAAGGCGGTCAACTTGGCCAAACCGGCTCCGGCCTCGATGGTGACCATGTCCTGGCGGGGCACCATCACCTCCCGCACGATGGTGTCGGTGAACTCGAGCACCGAGTCGATCAGCTCCCGCTCCTCCTCTTCCTCTTCAGAGTGGACATCTGAGTCCCCGCTGGCGACCTCGGAGTCGGACTCGGCGATTAGCTCATTGGCGGCGCGACCCCATCGGACCACGATGAAAAGCAGGGGGGCCAACCGATAGGCGAGGCGACCGGGATGTGATCGCCCGAATGCCCTGGCGAGGAAGTCGCCGAAAAGCCAGCAGAAAGCAACCACCCCCAGCATCCCCAAGACCACGTTCGAGCCGCTGGTAGAAGACACCACCATCCAGGTGGCGGATACCGCCGCTCCGAGGAGGAGGAGCGACTGGACGGCGTTGATGGCCGGATGTAGAACATCTCGGTTCTCCAGCAGACGGGCGATGAGATGGGCGCCGGACGTTCCTTCCGCCGCCGCCTTGAGGGCATCGGCGCGTGGTGTCTCCAGGGCGGAGATGAGGCCGGAGCGGAGGATGGCGGCGAGGGCGAGGCCGACGATGGCCACGATCAGGGCGGCGATCACCGTCGTTCCCTCCCTTGGCTTCCGAGGATCTCACGCTCGCGAGATTCCATCACTTGCGCCTCATCATCCTGCTGATGGTCATAGCCAAGCAAATGGAGAACCCCGTGCGTCACCAGAAGCGCCAACTCGTCCTCCAATTGCACCCCCAGCTCGGCGGCCTGGCGCCGCACGTAGTCGGGAGCTAACACAATGTCGCCGACCAGGAGAGGTGGGCCTTGCGGGTCTACCTCGGGGATCCGCCCCGGGCTGAGATCTTCGATCGGGAAAGAAAGGACGTCGGTGGGAAGCTCCTCACCGAGCGCTCGTCGATGAAGTTCGGCCATCCGCGGATCGCTGACCAGGGTCAGCGCCACTTCGACCCCGGGCGGGTAACCCTCGGCGGTCAAAGCCGCCTCCGCCCAAGCCTTGATCAGGTCCAAATCAATGTCCGACGAGTGTTCGTCGGCGACCAGCACCGTCATTGGGAATTCAGCTGCCGGGGAAGTTGGGATAGGCGATGCGCTGGTGGTAGTGCCCCACCAGGGCCTCCAGAAACGCCCGCCGGGCTCTGGTCAGTTGAGCGAGGGTGAGCGAGCACTCGGACAGCTGGCCGTCGTTGACCTTCTCATCTACCACCCGGTATACGACCTTCTCGATGGCCTGTGGGCTGGGCTCCTCCTCCTGGAAAACGGCGCGACAAGCCGCCTCGAGCGAGTCGGACAACATCACTATCGCCATCTCTTCGGTGCGGGGCTTGTGACCGACATGGCGGAAGTCGTCGGGATCGATGGAGTCGTCCCCGTCGAGACGGCGGGCCTTCTCATAGAAGTACCGCATGATCCCGTCGCCATGATGGGAAACGATCGCTTCGGCCACCTCGGTCGGGATCTTGTAACGCCGAGCGAGGGCGATCCCATCGGTCACGTGGCGACGGATGATCTCGACCGACTGCCGGGGGTGTAGATCGTCGTGTGGGTTGGAGGCTCCGAACTGGTTCTCGATGAAAAAGGTGGGGTTCTCGGTTTTGCCGAGGTCGTGGAAATAGGCGGCCGCTCTTGCCAGTAGGGGGTTGGCTCCAACCGCCCGGGCGGCGGCATCGGCCAGGGTCCCCACCATCAGCGAGTGATTGAAGGTGCCGAACGCCTTCTCCTGAAGGAGCATCAGCGCTTCGTGGTTACGGTCGGTCAGTTCGAGCAGCCGGAGGCTGGTTGTCACATCGAAGACGTTCTCGAAGAACTGGAGGACCGCCAATCCGAGCAGGGCGGTGAGCACCGTCACCCCGGCAGCCAGTGCCCCCGAGCGCCCGACCACCTCCCAGGGCTGCTGGTCGGGGTTGGTGTGGAAGAACCAGGCTAATGCCGAGGCGAGCACCCCCGCCGCGATGGCGGAGGCCAGCACTGCCCTTCGATACGCCCCCCGCGACGACAGCGATGAGACGAACCCGACCGGCACCATGGTGGACATCAGGGCGTAGGTCGCCACCCCAGGGTCTCGGGTGCCGGTGGCAACGAGAACGGCCATAGCCAGCGCCATAAGGGCGGCGATCCTCGAGTCAAATAGCACCGTGGCCAGCAGTCCGAAGGCCACCCCCGGCAGCACGTACCAGGCGGCGACATCGGCGATCCCTTCCTGAATTTCGATGGTCAGCCGTACTGCTCCCGCCGCCAGCACCACCAAGATGCCGAGCAAAGCTGCCATCCGGGTTCGCGTCCACAACTCCGGGCGGAACCGGACGAGGTAGGCGCCGATCGAGGCAACCATGGCTGCCAGCACTGCCAGCAGGCCAATCGATCGTCCGGTTTCGACACTCGAGGCGGCGCCGGTTTCGAATATGGCATCGATCTGGAATTTGGTGAGAGCATCCCCCTCCTGGGCGATCCGCTGCCTCGCCTGAATCGGTACCAGCACGGCCTCCACCCCGGCCCGCGCCTCCTGCTTAGCCGTTTCGGTGAGCTGGGGGTCGAAGACGTAGTTGGGTCGCACCGCTTGATAGACCAGATCAGCCGCCGCCGCCCGAGCCTCGTTGTCGGTCGACACTCCGATCAGAACCAAAGGCGGATTGGCGAGCAGCTCGTCTCGCACCTGGCTCAGGTTTTCGCTGGTCACTCGATCGCCAAACAGCTCGCTGAGCTTGGTCAGGGCGGCGCCACCGACCGTGGCGAGGGTGCTCTGTTCGCCTGTGGCTAGTCGGACCACGTCGCCCGTGGCGTGGGCCACCAGGACCTGGAGGGTGTCAGCCTCGAGACCCGGGTACTGGGTTTGCAGCTCGGCCAGCTGCACGTCGGCCGCCCGCACCGCCGGGCGGTATCCGACCGCCGCCACCTCACAGCCCCCGTCGACGCACTCCAGGCTTTGCAGCCCGTTAGCGGTCGAGAGGGTCAGTCCCTCTGGAAACTCAGGGTCGCCCGGGTCGGCGGCGATGCTGATCGGACCCGGTGCGATCTGGACCGACCAGGTACCGTCACTCTGGGTCTCACCGGTGGCAACCCTGGCACCGTTCACGTCGTAGACATAGACCGAGATCCCGCCAAGACCGCGATCAGGCACGTCCCCCTCCGTGAAGGCGCCGTCCCCGTCGACGTCGAGATAGACCCGGCCGGTGGCCTCCACGGTGGCAGAGGCGGTGCCCGTGGTGGATGAGCCCCCATTGCCGGCCTCCGTTGAGGGGGTGACCTGATCAGGGGTATTGAGCAGCGGGATCGGGGCCGTGGTGTCGATCACCCCAGCCATCAGGGTGGCCAGCACCTCATTGATCTCGTCGATGGCTGCCTGCTCGGCGGTGGTGTCCTGACGGAGCTGGTTGGGCACGGCGTCGGCTGCCGCCTGGCGCCTGTCTTCGGTGGCGACTTGGTCGATCACTTCGTTGGCAAATCGTGCCTCGTAGTCGCGAGCCGCCACCTGGCCCACCTCGATAATCGGCTGCTCCGAAGCTCCCACCGACAAGAGCCCCCACGAACCCACCGTGGTGGCAAGGAAGATGAAAGCGCGCACGACGTGGGTCCGCTTCACGCCTTCTCCACGTCGTAGCGGGAGTAGGCGTCAACGATGGCGGCCACGATCCGGTGCCGGACCACGTCCTTACTGGTCAGCTCGACGAACGCCACCCCGGGAATCCCTCTGAGGATGCGCCGCACGGTGTCGAGCCCGGAGGTCTTCTGGGCGGGGAGATCAGTCTGGGTGGCATCACCCGTGATGATCATCTTCGAATTGAACCCGAGTCGGGTGAGAAACATCTTCATTTGCTCGGGTGAGGTGTTCTGCGCCTCGTCGAGGATCACGCAGGCATCGTTGAGAGTGCGGCCCCGCATGTAGGCCAGCGGAGCGATTTCGATCGTCCCCCGCTCGGTAAGACGAGCGGTCTCCTCGGGCCCGAGCATGTCCCAGAGGGCGTCGTAAAGCGGTCGCAGATAGGGGTCGATCTTGGCGAACAGGTCACCGGGGAGAAAACCGAGACGCTCCCCGGCCTCCACCGCCGGCCTGGTGAGAAGGATCCGACGGACCGCCCCTGCCGAGAGAGCCTCGACCGCCGACCCCATCGCCAGGTAGGTCTTGCCGGTACCGGCGGGGCCAATTCCAAAGGTGACCGTGTTGTCCCGGATGGCGGCTATGTAGCGATGCTGGCCATGGGTTTTGGGCCTTACCAGCTTGCCGCGTCCGACCGCCAAGCCGTCGGTGAGGATCCCGGCCGGGCTGGGGACCGACTCGCGGACCATCGACACAACCTGCTCGACTCGGTGGACGTCAAGGGTCTGGCCCTCCTGGACGAGTTGCAACAACTCATTCAGCACGGTGCGGACGTCTTCGATGTCGGGAGCGGGCCCAGAGATCAAGACCTCGTTGCCGCGCGCCACCAGCATTACCGTCGGGAAGGACTTCTCGACGGCCTTCAGGTTGACATCGGCCTGCCCGAGCAGGTCGAGCATGAGATGGTTGGAGGGAACGCGCAAGCGTTCTTCGACGAGGTCGGGAGTCACCGCAGATCTGCCGGTGGATACAAGCGGTGATTATATAGAGACCCCTCCATTACCCCTTCCCAACCCGCCCGGGCGAGGTTCATCCGGGCGGCCAATCGAACCGGCGGCCGGCGAGAAGGTGGAGATGGAGATGAAAGACGCTCTGATGGGCGTCGGGGCCGGTATTGGTAACCAGCCGCCAGCCGCCGGCAAATTCCGGACCGGCCGCCACCGTCCGCGCCACCCGGGCCAGTTCGGCCCATATTTCCCCAACTTCGGGTCGGTCGACATCGAGATCGGCCATCGAGCTGGCGACGTGTTCCCGAGGGATGAGCAGGATGTGCTCGGGAGCGACCGGGTTCACGTCACGAAACGCCACCACCCGATCGTTTTCGAAAACCTTCTCCGAAGGGATCTCTCCGGCCGCCAACCGGCAAAAGAGACAGTCGGACTTCATTCCAGATCGGAGAGGACCTGGCGAACCGTGGCCCGATCCGATCTGGCCAGGGCGGCGAGCAGTTCCAGATCTGCCTGGCGCACCGTCAAGTCGCCCGAGGCGCCGCGCCTTCTCATCTGGATGGCTACCAGGAACCGGTCGATGGCCGCCGAGACGGTTTCGTCGGCCTGTCCCATGGCGTTGAGGTCGATGTTGACTCCTTTGTCCATCGCCGGGTCCTGCTCGTTGGGGATGAGATGAGCGATGGCAACCTGGTACAGGGTGGCGAGGCCGTTGAGCCTTTGCACCGAGATGGCCCGTTCCCCGCGTTCGTAGGCCCCGAGCACCGAAGCCTTGTACTCCCGGCCGGACATCCGCTCAACATCGTGCAGAGACCAGCCGCGCCGCTTTCGTGCGGCGCGCAGTCGTTCACCGAGCTCCTGGTCAAACTTTTCCAAAGTCCTTCGCCTCCCCGTGAGACTCTACCACGGAGAGTGACCGGTCCAAGAACTAGTTACTGGTTCAGCCGGGTCCAGGCGGCCACCGCCACCGCCGCGGTTTCGATGCGCAGTACGGTGCGTCCGAGACCGATCCGACCGGCTGATGCCGGGATTTCCGCAGGGCCCCACCCACCTTCCGGTCCAATTGCCACCGTCAGTGGCCCGGTCGGTGAAGGGGGTGGCGCCCCGCTTAGGTCGGCGACGTACAAATCGCCCCTCGCGGCAAGCTCCTCGAGACTTTTCCACCCCGCCAGCTCGAGCAGCCAGGCTCCCCCGCTCTGTTCGAGCGCCTGGATGGCCCACGATCCGATCCGATCGGCTGAGGGCAACCGTGCCTGCCCGAAGGCAGTCCGGAGCCACACCAGACGTCGCACCTCGAGTTCGGCTGCCTTCTCGACCAGGAAACGCAGCCGATCCCTTTCGTGGGGAGGGGCCACCGCCAGGGTCAACTCAACCTGCGGCGCTTCAATCAGTTCCTCGACCCCGCGCTGAATGGTTTCGCCCCCCAGCTCGCCGATCCCAAAGGTTCCCTCGCCGTCGGTGTAGCTCAAGGGCCCGGACCCCGGCACACGCAGCACCTTGAACAAGTGATGGATGGTCGCCGCCGGTAGGGCGATGGTCTGATCCGGCCAGGGTCGCGGCAGATAGACGTGGGGGCGGTGGCCCACGGAGTGGTTGCCTAGCGCCGGCGCCGGCGGGCGGTGGGTTGGACGGGCCGCTCACCGCGGAGGGTGGCGAAGGTGCGCAGCGCCTCCTCTTCTTCAGGGCTGAGCTCGGTCGGAACCTCCAATACCGTATGGATCACCAAGTCTCCCCGGCCCCGGCGACCGAGATGGGCAGTGCCCAGACCGCTCAGGCGAAATACAGTGCCTGGTTGAGTTCCCGGGGGAACCTCGATGGCTTCGCTCCCTCCGTCCAATAGAGGGATCTCCACCTTGGTACCGAGCGCCGCCTCCGCCATGCCGAGCCGTAAGAGGTGGATCAGGTCGTCGGCTTCCCGCCCGAACAGTGCGTGAGGCAGGGTTCGAACCTCGACATGGAGGTCACCAGGGGTGCCTCCCCGTCCGGGCGCCTCGCCGTGACCAGTGAGGCGAAGGCGGGTGCCCGACGGCACTCCGGCTGGGATCTCCACTCGGACCTGGCGATCGCCGCTGATCGCCCCCGCCCCCCGGCAGACCGGACAAGGGTCGGAAACGATGGTGCCCTGGCCGTTGCAGGTGTTGCAGGGCGCCACCGTCATCATCGTGCCCAACAGACCCCGCCGCGCAACCCGCACCGAGCCCGCCCCCCCACAAGTGGGGCAGGTCACCGCCGAGGTGCCCGGCGCCGAGCCGTTCCCCCCACAGTTCTCGCAGGAAAGCCGGCTTCGATACTCCACCTGGGTGTCGCCGCCGAAGGCCGCGGTTGCCAGGTCAACCTCCACGACCACCAGCACGTCCCGGCCTCGGGGGGTGGTTGCTCTTCCCCCGCCGAAGAATCCGCTGTCGCCGAAAACCGAGCGGATGAGATCATCGAAGCCGCCGAACCCGGAGAGCAGATCGGCGACGTCGATCACATCGCCGCGGTCGTAGGAACGGCGGCGGGCGGGGTCGGAGAGAACCTCGTACGCCTCCGCCACCCGGCGAAAGCGAGCCTCAGCCTGCGGATCACTCGGGTTGGCGTCGGGGTGATGTTCACGGGCCAAACGGCGAAACGCCCGCTTCACGTCCTCCGTGGAGGCGTCGCGGGACAGTCCCAGGTCGGCGTAATAGTCGCGAGCCACGCTCTATAGGTTACGGCCGGTGAGGGATGCCCTCATCACTCCTCTTTGGCCCCGATCCGGTCTTCCAGCTCCTGACCGACCCGCTCGACGGCTGAAATGGCGGTCTTGTAGTCCATCCGCATTGGACCGATCACGCCAATCGACCCTTCGGCACCACCCGCTTCGTAAGTGGCGGAGACCACGGCCAGATCGATGTCGTCTGAAACAGGAAGCTCGGCCCCGATCCGGATCGACACCCCGGAGGCATGGGCGAGCAGTTTGAATACCTCGGCCTCCCGCTCTAGCACTTCGAGAACCCGATGGACGGCGCCGAGACTGCTCCAAGCTTCAGCCATCTGCAGGGTCCCACCGACGTAAACCTCGCTCCCCGTCGACGCCGCCTTGCGGAGAACCTCAACAACATCTTCTGCCAAGCGGCGAACGTTCTCCGAACGTCCGGCGAACAAATCACCCCACCCGAGACTCCGGCTCAGGTCAGCTCCGATCACCCGAGCAGCGAGTACCCGCTCTACCTCGGTCAGATCGTCGGGAGCCGGGACCTTTTCCAGTCGAAGGTGATGCTGTAGCACCCGACCCCGATCAGTGACCACCACGACCATCATCGACTGGGTGGCGAGCCGAACCAGATGAAGAGCTCGCACCACCTCGCCGGTCGGGCCGGGTCCGACCACCACCGATGGGTAATGGGTGACCTCGGCCAACAGCTGTGAGGTGGCCTTGAGCAGATTCGAAAGCTCAAGTTGCACGGATGAAAAGAACCCGGCGATGCGAGCCCGTTCCGAGCTCGGCAATAGGCTTTTGCCAAGTTGGTCGACGTAGTGGCGATAGGCGCGTGCGGTCGGTATCCGGCCCGCAGAGGTGTGGGGCTGGATGACAAAACCCTCCCGCTCGAGGGCGGCCAGGTCGTTGCGGATGGTAGCCGCCGACACTCCGATGCTGGTTCCCTCGAGGATCGAACGGGAACTGACCGGCTCGCCGGTCTCGATGTGAGCCTCGACCAGGGCCCGGAGGACATCAGCGCGACGCTCCTCCAGCATCAGATCAAATTAGCACTCGTGGGGTGTTGAGTGCTAACACCGCTCTGGCCACTGCGTCGGTGAGTAGGGGCTCTTTCACCACCAATCGATCACCTTCTCGGCGAATCACCCGAGCGGCTTCCAGCCTTTGCCCTTCGCCACTCGCCAGCAGAAGCTCGCCTGCCTCGCCCAGCTCCACTCCGGCGGTCCGCCGGATCCCAAGAAAGATCCGCTCGACTTCGGCGTTCCAGCCAACCACCTCATCGGAGCCTGCCCGGGGCGATCGCCCGGCTTCGACCGCCGCCAGATATCCCTCCAACTGCCGCCGGTTGCGGGTCCGGCGGCCGCCGCGGTGCCCATGAGCGCCCATCCCAAACGCCACGTAGTCCGCCTGGGCCCATACCGCCATGTTGTATCTAACCGGGTGCCCTGGTTTGGCCCAGTTGGAGACTTCGTACCTGATCAGACCAGCGGACGCCAACACCTCACAGGCGAGGTCGTATTGGTCGGCTTGCAGGTCTGCATCGGGACCCTGAGCCCCCTCGGCTATCGAACGGAACAATTCGGTGCCGGGCTCGACAGTCAATGAGTAGCAGGAGATATGGTCGGGTACGAGAGAGAGCGCTTGATCAAGAGTCGCCTTCCAACCCTTGAGCTCCTCACCGGGGGTGCCAAAGATCAGGTCGAGGTTGACCGAGCCAAAACCGGCGTTCCGGGCCGACGATACGGCCGAGACGACCTGATCCGGTCGGTGGCGACGTCCAAGGCCGATGAGCGTTCTCTGCCCGAAGCTTTGCGCACCGAATGACACCCGGTTGAAGCCAACCTCGATCAAGCCGGCGGCAAGCTCGTCGCTCCAGTCTTCCGGATTCGCCTCCAGCGAGACTTCGGCGTTGTCAGCGATCCCGAATCGTTGGTCGAGGGCATCAAGCAGGCGGCGCAACAGGCGAGGTTCCATTCGGCTGGGGGTTCCGCCGCCGAAATAGATCGAGTCGAGCTGTCGCCAGTCGGTAGAGGTCCGAATCTCCTTGTCGACGGCCGTGACATAACGCTCGACCAGGTCATCCAGGCCAGCGACGACCGCGAAGTCGCAATACGGACATACCCGCGCACAGAAAGGTATGTGGACATAGGCCGACACCCATCCGGCGGCGGCATCGGCCAATTGGGGCGAATCCGGCGTCAGCTCCACGTCCTGCGCCCTGCGTCCGGTTTTCCTATTCAACATCTACCCGAAGGGCGGCGACGAAGGCCTCCTGGGGCACCTCTACCGACCCCACCATCTTCATCCGCTTCTTCCCTTCCTTCTGCCGTTCGAGCAGTTTCCGCTTGCGGGAGATGTCCCCGCCATAACACTTGGCGATCACGTCCTTTCGCCGCGCCTTGACTGTCTCGCGGGCGATGATGCGGCCGCCTATGGCGGCCTGGATTGGAACGTCGAAGAGCTGGCGAGGGATGAGTTCTTTGAGCCGCTCGGTCATAGCTTTGCCGTAGCTCTGCGCCTTGTCGCGATGGACGATCGACGAAAACGCGTCGACCGGGACGGAGTTGAGGAGGACGTCGACCTTTACTAGATCCGAGGCCCGGTATCCGGCGGGTTCGTAGTCGAGGGAGGCGTAGCCCTTGGTCCGGGACTTGAGCACATCGAAAAAGTCGAACACCACTTCGCCGAGAGGGAGAAGATAAGTCAGCTCGACCCGTTCCGGCGAGAGGTAGTGCATGCTGGGGGCTTCTCCCCGCTTGACCTGGACCAGTTCCATGATCGGGCCGATGTATTCGGAAGGTGCGATGATCATCGCCCTGACGTAGGGCTCTTCGATACCGGTCCGGGCGTCGGGGTCGGGGAGATCCTGCGGTGAGCGGATCTCCTGGACCGCGCCGTTGGTGAGGTGGGCTCGGAAAGCGACCGAGGGGGCGGTCGCCACCAAGTCGAGCCCGTATTCCCGCTCGAGACGCTCGCGGACGATCTCCATGTGAAGCAACCCGAGAAAGCCGAGACGGAAGCCGAAGCCGAGCGCCCGGCTGGTTTCTGGTTCGTACTGGAGGGAGGCATCGTTGAGGGTCAGCTTGTCGAGGGCCTCGCGGAGTCGTTCGAAGTCGTCGCCGTCGGTCGGGAACAGCCCGGAAAAGACCATCGGCTTGGGTTCGTCATAACCGGGCAACGGGATGGTGGCGGACCGCCGAGCGGTGGTGACCGTGTCGCCAACCTTGATCCGCCCGATCTCCTTGACCCCGGTGATCAGATAACCAACCTCCCCAGGTCCGAGCGAGCTCAACTCGACGGCCTTCGGGGTGAGGACGCCCACCTCCTCCGTGCCGTGGCTCTCTCCGGTCGCCATGAACTTGATCTGTTCGCCGGCGGCGAGAGAGCCGTCGACCACCCTGATGTAACAAACCACCCCCCGGAAGGTGTCGTAGTAACTGTCGAACACCAGGGCCCGAAGCGGCGCCTCCGGGTCTCCGGTGGGAGCAGGGACCCGGTCGACGATCTCTTCCAGCAGATGGTCGACCCCGGCCCCGGTCTTGGCGGACAGGGCTAGCACCTCTTCGGGTTTTCCGCCCAGGATCCCAACCAACTCCTCGGTGACTCGAGTCGGGTCAGCGGCCGGAAGGTCGATCTTGTTCAGGGCGGGTATGACCTCCAATCCGGCGTTGATGGCCAGATGGGCGTTGGCCAGGGTCTGGGCCTGAACACCCTGAGCGGCGTCGGCCAGCAAAAGGGCGCCTTCGCAAGCGGCGAGCGAACGTGACACCTCGTAGGAGAAGTCAACATGACCCGGCGTGTCGATCAGGTTGATGACGTATTCGAGCCCATCGTTGGCCTGGTAATTGAGCCGCACCGCTTGGGCCTTGATGGTGATCCCCCGTTCACGTTCCAGATCCATCGAGTCCAGAACCTGTTCTCGCATGTCGCGGGCGGAGATCGCCCCGGTCCGTTCGAGGAGTCGGTCGGCCAGGGTCGATTTGCCGTGGTCGATGTGGGCGATGATGCAGAAGTTGCGGATGCGCGATGGGGGAAACATGGGTCGTGGGGGGCGCCTCGCATTGTATCGGGACCTCCCTCGCTGCTAATGTGCCCGCTCCGGCGGCTGCGCCGCCCGTTCGCAAGTCTCCAACCAAGAATTGATAATTGCCGCATGGCCAACATCAAGTCCCAGATCAAGCGCAACCGCCAGAACGTCGTCCGCCAGGCGCGTAACAAGGCAACCAAGTCCGAGTTGAGAACGCGGGTAAAGGCCGTTCGAACCGCGGCTGGTTCCGGCCAAGATGCCACCGAGTTGTTCCGCACCGCCCAGAAGACGCTCGACACCGCCGTGGCCAAGGGCCGCATGCACCGCAACACGGCCGCCCGGCGAAAGTCGCGGCTGGCCAAACTGGCCAATAGATCGCGAACCCAGGGTTCCACCTAACGATATCGTTGGTTACAGCCCCAAGAATCAACGGTTTGCGCTACTCGCGGACGTCGAGAACAGCAATCACCTCTTTCACCGGGTAGGCGACCGAGGTGGTGGTGTCG
Organism: Actinomycetota bacterium; assembly: GCA_052390035.1. Classification (GTDB taxonomy): domain Bacteria; phylum Actinomycetota; class Acidimicrobiia; order Spongiisociales; family ZC4RG35; genus JBQTHI01. Next base: position 53,890 of record JBQTHI010000055.1, read on the forward strand.
GGTATGCCCAGAAAGGTCCAGGGTCCACCATCGACCCGCCATTGGACAAACCAGGCGTAGCGCACCTCCAGCGGATAGGAGGCGAGCGACGGATGGCATCGAGGGGTAGAACCGGGCGGATCGCAGGTCTTCACCTCGTAGGTGTGGCGAGCAATGCCATCGGGATAACCGGTCAACAGGGGGAAGACCTCCGGAGGGAAGGTGACGGCGGCGCCGTCACCCCAATTGATGGTCACGGCTGCCACGCGGCCCTCCACCTCCAAGAGACGACCAAGTGGGTCAACAATCGAATCAGCGAAGGGTTGCGGCGGGGTAAGACCGAGATGGGTTTCGGCCCCGGTGAGCCCCCACGGCACCCTGGGATTGAGGACCGGACCAGGGTCTTGATGGACATAGTCTTTGACTAGATCCCAGGCGAGTAGGTCGGCCGGATCGACCTCGGTCGGCTCCGAGAGACAAACCGGATAGGTGACGTCGACATTCAAGGGCCCCCCTGGTACCCCGTCGGCGTCGTATCCCATGGTCGCCGACCCGTCGCCGTGCCGGGTGATGATCTCCCACCCGGTCCAGACCGAACGCCAATACCAACAAGTGCCGTTAGAGGCAGTGCCGACATCGGGATAGAGGCGGAGCGGAACCTCAA
>JBQTHI010000056.1:0-6159 GCA_052390035.1 Actinomycetota bacterium
CTCGTCAACCCCCAATCTGGCTACCTGGTCAACAACGCCGTCGTCCCGGTGGCGACCACCTTCGGCCTCCTCGCATTCTTCGCCTTGCTCTCGTTTGGCCTTTCGTTCTGGTTCCGACGTGGTGCAAGGGTTCGGTCATAGCTGCCGACTAGCCGGTTATGGCCGGCCGACGGGCCCGAGGGCAAACCACTCACCGCCGAGACCCTGGCCACTGATGTCGCCCGAGGCCATGTCGCCGGACAAGAAATGGAGCGGCCAGCTGTTGTAGGTGGCTTGGACAGTGCCGTCACCTCGATCCACGAGACAACCGCTCGTCGGACGTCGCCCCTGTCGCACTGGTGAGTTCCATCAGGGCGCGCTGAGCCCGAATTCGAAGGTGCCCGCAAGATTGACGCCCAAGAGTGTCGAGTCGATGGCCATCGAGGACTGGGATCAGGTCCTCCGTGCGCCGACCCATGCCGGCCCACTCATGAGGCCAACTGCGTCCTGGCTCTATCTCGACCCGCCACCGCGGTCAGATCATCCGCCAACCCCGAGTCCATCCAGCAGAAACCCCGGGGACATACCGGTGCCCCACTTGATCAGCTAAGCGCGGTAAGGGGCTCTTATGCAGCCCACTCCAACTCGCAGTTCGCCGGACCGGAGACGACTGAGTCCCATCAGTTGATACGCTCCCATTAGGTCTTTTCGTTCGGCATACTCATCCGTCGGACCTCTAAAGAAGGGAGGGGGCATGTCCTTAGTTACGTGTGACATTTCGGTCTCGGCCGATGGGTTCGCAGCCGGGCCTGACCAGACTCGCGAACAGCCGTTTGGGACTATCGAGCACGACCATCTGCACGATTGGATGTTCGAAGCTGAGGCCGAGAACCAGCCTGAAGTCGACGCCATCACCGATGCCGGAGCCTTCATCATGGGACGCAACATGTTCGGTCCCGACCGTGGGGAGTGGGACCTCAATTGGAAGGGGTGGTGGGGTGAAGACCCGCCATACCACGCCCCGGTATTCGTACTCGCCCACCGTGACCGGTCGGACCTCCCCATGGCGGGGGGGACGACCTTCAAGTTCGTCACTGACGGCATCCGTTCCGCTCTCGGACAAGCCCGGGATGCGGCCGGCGACAGGAACGTTTCCATTGCTGGTGGCGCCAATACGATCAACCAGTACCTGTCCGCGGGGCTGATCGACGAGCTCCGACTCCACATCACACCATCGATCATCGGCACCGGGGAGCGACTATTCGACGGAGTGACGCCGATGGAACTGGAGCAAGTGTCGGCGCGAGGCACTTCCCTCGTCACCCACATCGTGTACCGACCCGTGCGGTGACTTTTCTGAGCGGATTGGCCCGAACCAGGTCGCAAGGGCTTGAAACTCCACATGAGCCGGACGTTTGTAAAGGGAGCCCGGCGCACATCAGGGCTGTGCTAGCGAGAGGACGTTGCCGGTTGTAGTGAAACCGGAACCCGTTGAGCACTCGGTTGACGGGCCGCTGACAGGGTCCTAGGCGACGCTCCGTCTCATGAACAGCACGAGAGGAGCGGCCGGTGGGGCTGAGATCCCCGGCAAGTGCGGCGGACACTGAACTGATTCTCCGCCTTGATGCAGAGTGGCGGGTGCTCGCACCTTCGCGACTGTTGAGGGACCGCCTTCGCACTTGAGCACCTGCGTCGGTGCCATGGGGCCCCCGTGCCGGCCGACTGGTTGGTTTGAGTTGTGCCGTGAGCCCTCCTCCAGGTAGTGGCGCTCGACTGAATGCCACTCGTAGTCCATGTCCGCCGGCGGTTTAACGGTGCCGGCCGGGGTGCAGCCCGACTGTCCCGTTGCTGAGCTCCGTCGCTGGATACCGGGTCGAGCCGGTAGGACCTGGGGACATGGTCGAACAGACGGGTACCCTCGCCCGCAACGTGGGGATGCAAGTCCAGGCGGAACTCATCAATGAAGTCGAGGCGCATGAGCGACCGCCAGAAGCCAACGCCACCCAGACCAGGCCACGGGATAGCGAGACGGTTTCGTTGGGGTACGATTCGGGAGTGGAGGTGTTCCTCGACCACACGATCCTTGAGGTGACTGATCTCGCCGAATCGGTGGCGTTCTATCGAGACGTTGTTGGCTTGGAGTCTCGTGGTCGTAGTGGGCCCTTCGAGGTGATGCTCATCACGCCAGATTTGGCGTTGGATCTGTGGGAGCAGCCCGATCCGGTATCGCGCCACCTCGCCATTGGTATGGACCGTAGGACGTTCGAAGCGACTTTTGACCGCATACGAGCCAGCGGCACGCCGTACGGCGACGGACCCTCGACATCGACCAGCATGCGCGGGCCTGGCCGGTCCAGCGGGGTCCACGGAGACACCGACTCGGTGTACTTTCACGACCCGAGTGGCCACATCCTCGAGATTCTCACCTACGACCACGAGAGGTAAACCCCCAAACACCTGATGGAAGTCATATCTGCCGATCGAGTGGGGGTCGTTGAACTCTCGATGTCGTGACTCTGCACTGAACCGAGCACTCCCAGCAACGTCAATGCACATGAAGGAGATTCGTCGTGGCAATCAAGGTGATCGTTGAACTCCAGGCCAAACCTGGTCGTCGAGCAGAACTCAAGAGTCTCATGGAGGAGATCGTGGCGGAACAGGGTCCAACCCAAGACGGGTTCCTGGGCAGTACTCGGTATGACGTGCTCGAAAATCCCGACCTCTTGATCGAGATCGCGGACTGGGAGTCAGCTGATGCGCGGATGGCGCATATGCAGGAGAGCGCGGCCACGAGCGTTTACCAACCTGTAATGGACATGCTGGCAGCGCCGATTAGGGCCATGGTCATCAGACAGCTGCCCTGATCGACAACTCTGTTCACCCGCTCCCAAAAAGCGACGCTCCACATCCGAGTCTCCCACGCTCAATGTGTTGCGGACCAAGGGCCTTGAACCACCCCGGGTCTCATGGAAGCTGGTTGGTGTGTGAGTCGGCTTCTAAGGCTGGGGTGGGCGGTAGTAGGTGGCCTACTTCTCGGCGGGTGGGATCATTCCGATCGGTTGCAGGAGTCGGCGATGGCTCCACCGATCGAGCCATTCCAGGGCGGCGTATTCGACCTCGTCGAGTCCCCGCCAGGGCCTGGGGTGTTCCTTGGCGGCGGGGGCGGGATTTGAACCCGCGACCTTCGGGTCATGAGCCCGTCGAGTGGGCCTCCCGATAAGGTTAGTGGTGGTCAATTAGCGTTGATCTGTATGAAGACAACCCGGAACCACTCCTAACGCGTACCGCACAATGCCGGCCTGTGCAGGGTCGTTGGTCTTCAGTCTGGGTTCAGCCCGCCCACCATGCACCGCTCCAACGTTGTTGCGAACACCGCCACGCCCTGTGTTCGTTGAACGGAGGTCGAAGCACGCCTAATGCCGGGATAACGCGCGCCTGCATTGATCGGATTCTCGCATTGCGTCTGCCTGTTATGCGCCATTGGCATCATCCCCGACGCTGTTCATCGACGATGCCAGCCAATCGTCGAGCAACGCGGCAAGTAGATCGGGTCTCTCGTGGACTAGGGCGTGGCCGCTGTCGGCGAGAACCACATAGCTAGCCCTCGGATAGCGATCGACCAAGGCCACTTGCTCGCGGTACCCCACCCAGGAGTCATGCCGTCCAGTCACAACTAGCGTCGGCGCGTCCGAGGCCGTTTTGTCGGGATCGGGATCAAGGCGCCATTGGCTCATGATGCGTTCGACGGCGTCACCATCGAAGCGTCCCATCGAGGGGACGACCGCATCGTTGAAACGCTGCACGGTCTCTTCGGTGTGAACTACGAAATACCCGACGTACTCGTCGACGTGGCTCGGGTCGAGCAGCGCAGCCGGATCGACGTCGGACCGTCCGACTGCATGGGGTTCGGGGTTCATCGCCCCCGGGATCAGAGGACAGATCAATGCCATCCCGACAACCTGTCGCGGGCGTCGTACGGCGAGACCCCGAGCGAGATGAGCGCCGTACGAATGACCGATCACGAGCAGCGGACTCCGTCCGACCTGGTCTGCAACGAAATCGTCGAGAAGGTCGATCACATCGTTGGAAGACTGGATCGAGTTGTGTGGCGGTGACATGCCCATGCCGGGGAGGTCCGGATAAAGCCGGCGGTAGCTGCCGTAGCGGGCGAGCATTGGCTCGAGGGCGGAGGCCAGCTCGTGGTGGGTCGAGTAAGCACCATGGATCGCCAGCACACAAGATCCCTGTTCGACGTCGTGATAGCTCAACGTCGCCCCATTGTCATTGTGAAACATCTTCATTCGTGACACGCCACGACCGTCGGCGATCGGATCAATCGACGTTACCTGAGCGGGCGACCCACACCAGAGCAGCAGTTCTTAACGCAATGGCCTAATGCTGAACCGTCCGGGATCGGCACGTTTAGTGCGGCCTCGTGGCGTCAGAAGCTTGGCTCCGTCTGCCAGTCGATGAGGACGCAGCTGTCATCTCCCACAACCCAGGCCCGATGACCAGGTGGGATGAACAGAGCGTCCCCTTCGGAGGCCACCACCTCGGTGCCGTCATCCATGAGATATCGGATGGTTCCTGAGATCACTAGCTCGCGGTGGGTGAGCGGGCAACTCGTTGCTCCTTCCGCGTAGGGCTCTAGATCCTCGTCCCAGTTCCAGCCGGGCTCCAGATCCGAGCGCCAGACCTCCTCGTCGCCGAGGCGCACGAGAGCGGACTTCCCATGCCTAAAAGGCATGGTCTCTTCGGGCTCAGCAAGGTGTTTACGGGTTATGGGCAGCATTGCCAATCTCCATTCGGGGTAACCGATCTCGGTCCAGCGCCAGGTCTGTGGCAGCCTATCCGGCCCTGGAGGCGCCCCCCCGGCAGATTGGCGCAACCCGCGATCAGCCCTGCCGGCTGGGCCTCCGGCGATCAGATCACAGGAGGCGGACTAGACCCCATCAGGCAGGTAGCTCTATGTCTATCGATATGCGCACCGTCAGACAAGGAATCGAAGTGATCGACGACGGCACCGTTTTCGACTCCGAAGGCGAGTTGTCGTTCAGGCGGAACCGAGCAACTCGTAGATCGTTATCGGCGCAGTGAACCCCTTCAGAACTACGGTCTTTCCACCGTCGAAGTTGAAGCCCTCTTCAGCGCCCAAGTTATGGACGACATCTGATACATAGATCTGTTCCGGCCCTGCAGACGAGCAGATCCTGGCTGCCATGGAAACAGCAGTACCAAAGATGTCGTCGTCGTGATCGACGGGCTCGCCCGCCGCTATGCCCAGGCGCACCTCGAGATCGGAGCGCTGCTCAAAGGACTCGCGGACGTCGAGAGACCATCCGAGAGCCTTGTCCACCTCTTCGAAAACCACCATGAACCCGTCGCCAGTGTGCTTGACCTCCCGACCTTTCCATGTGATAAGAGCCTTCCGAATGATGAGGTCGTGTTCTGTTAGCAGCACCATGTATTCAGATTGGCCGAGACGATCGAGGAGTCCGGTCGAACCGACCAGATCGGTGAAGCAGATGGTCCGGAAAGCGCTGGTCACCTCGCTGGCATCGACGGGGTGGTGGACCTTGCCGAGGAAACGGACCACGTCGGATTCAGAGACCGCGATGATCTCGGAAGGCACGAGCCCATGCGCCGCTTTGTGCACCTGAATCATCGCCTCCTCTCCAGGCGCCGAGGCGAAACAGAAGACGAGCCCGCGGGTGGAGTCGTGCCAATACGAGAAGAACTCGACCCCGAACTGCCCAGCGACCTCCAGATCAGCCGCATGAACCCTGGCGGTCTCCTCGGCCGTGGCACCGGGAGCGTCGTGACGATCCATGTACAGCGGCATTCCCGACCTCCTGATGGTCTCTTCTGAAGACTACTGATGACTGAAGGCGCGGCCTACCCACGACAGTTGCCCGAACGTTCCGAGCGTTGGCGTGTTGGCGAGCATCGTCCTCATCCGAACGTTCCTCAGCCTCGCACTCAATTTGGAGATCGAGGGACGCCTACCGTGGCGAGGTAGGAATGACTGATTTCTCCAGTCCTTGCCGCCCGTCCTAGGCCGTGGCCATGGAACCCTGGGTCACCTCGCCCTTGTGGGCGGCGAAGGCACCCAAGACCTCTTCCTTCTCCTGCTCCGGCACGCCGAAGAAGTCGAGCGTCCGCGCCAGTTCGGCTGCGACT
>JBQTHI010000057.1:0-38503 GCA_052390035.1 Actinomycetota bacterium
TTGCGCTGGGTCGAGATTGGTTGGTTGGCAAAACCGGCGCGATAGAGGGCTCGGAAGAGCCACTCGCCGGAACGGTCGCCGGTGAACATCCGACCCGTCCGGTTGGCGCCATGGGCGGCGGGGGCGAGACCAACAATCAGCAGTCGGGGATGGGAATCGCCGAAGGAAGGGACCGGTCTCCCCCAATACACCTCGCCGCGAAACGATGCCCTTTTGACCTGGGCCACCTGCTCCCGCCAGGCCACCAGCCGGGGACAGGCCTTGCAGTCGATCAGGTCGTCGGTCACCGCTCGGAGTTCAGTGCCTCAACAGAGACATCGCTGACCGCGTTCCATAACATCCAGCCGAGACCACGGGCATCGGCCTCATCGATCTGGGCCCTCACCTGCTCGGCCGTATAGCCGAAATCTTGCAGCCATGGGCGAACCACGATCTGGCGGGCCAGGCGGGACAGACCGTCATCCAATGCCTGACCGACGAGTTCGCCGGGATGGTCGTTGGGGCGCTCGAATCCGTACCACCCCGAGTTGTAGTGGCTGGGATAGAGCATCGGGGAAGCCACATCAAGCACCGACGTCATCTCCTCCCACTGCTGGCCGATCCCACCGTCGTCGCTCGCTCTGGTGATAAACCCGAAGATGTCCGCGCCTACCGCGCAACCGAGCGGATGAAGCTGCGCCACCGCAGTGGACAGGAAATCGCGTATGGTCGCCACCCTGACGGCCTGATTGGCCCCGCCATCAAAGAGTACGCCCGCCGGCCGATTATCAGGGAAACGAACGTAGTCGAACTGGATCTCGTCGACACCTCGCTCACATGCTTCTACCGCAAGTTCCAAGGCATAAGCCTGGGCACGAGGATCGGTCGGATCGAGGAAATATTGCCCGTTGTGGGTGAAGGTGGAGTCGGTGGCGGTGTCCCACACCGCCATCTCGGGGGCGGTCAGTGCCGCCACGGGATCTTGGAAAGCGACGATCCTGCCGATCAGGTAGAGGCCGGCATCCTGCGCCGACCGAACCAACTCCCCGAGGTCATAACGCACATACACCGCTCCGACCTCGCGGGCGATCGATGTCTGAGTCGGGTAGAACACCACCCCCGACTCGTCCTTCAGGTCGAGCATCAACGAGTTCAACTCGGTAGTAGCAGCCATCTCTAAAAAGGCGGGCCAGCTTTTCTGAGCCGCCTCCCCGCCGATGTGAACCGCCTTCATGGTTTCGGGGGCGATCGTGTAAGAGCCTTCGCCGACTCCGCCATCCCAGGTGAAACGCGATCCCTGCCAGGCTGGTCGCCAAACCTCCACCATGCCTGGTTGGGCATTTCTCACGGTGAAGCGCCCTTGGCCGTCGCTTACCGCAGTTCCGGCCGAGGCCGTCACATAGGCACCCGGCACTGATCGACTCTCCTGATCAACAATCTTTCCCCGCAGCATCGTCGCCCGTAAGACGGCCTCCAGGTCGCTGGTGGGGGCGGCAATCACCGGCACGTTGAGCGGTAGGTAGCCGGGCGCCGTGACCTGCAGGTGGTTAGTGCCCGGCCGCCACCTGATAGACACCCGACCCTCGTCGTCGGCGATGCCGACAATCGCCTCGCCGGCCCTGATCTCGGCGCGGGGAACCGGCGACCCGAGATCGTCGATGACCGACTGCGTGACCGGCCGGGCGCGACCGGCCATTGCCCCGACGGCCCATCCCACCCAGAGGACCGACACACCGATCAGCAGCCGGAATAGAAGTCTCCGATTCAACCCACTTTGAGCCTAACGAGGTGCAAACCGTTGCCGACTTCCCGAGAAACCCGTTGCGCCGTCAGTGCCTTCCTGATACGTTCCGACCGAGAGTCCGATTCATGGGACAAAGCGGCAGGTCGGCGGCCAGCACGGCTGATGCAATGGGGTTGTACCTCGACGAGGTCACCTCGTACGTCCTCCTGACCGCCGATGACGAGGTCCAACTGGCCCGCGCCATCGAACGGGGCCGAAGAGCGCGGGTCAAGCTCGACTCACTCAGCTGTCCGGGTGCCGATCGGCCCCACCTGGAGGCCATGGCCGAAGACGGTGAAGAAGCCAAGATGGCCTTCATCAGGGCGAACCTTCGCCTCGTCATCTCCATTGCCAAGCGTTATACCGGGCGCGGCCTTGATCTCTTGGATCTGATCCAAGAGGGCAATCTCGGCCTGATCCGGGCGGTCGAGAAGTTCGAATGGCGGAAGGGCTTTAAGTTCTCGACTTATGCGACCTGGTGGATACGCCAGGCGATTACCCGGGGTCTGGGAAACCAGGGTCGAACCATTCGCCTTCCGGTGCACATGGTCGACATCGTGCGAGCGGTCGAGGACACCCGCCAGCTTCTTCAGAACCAGCTTCACCGCCCTCCGACTGTGTCCGAGGTGGCCGAGGCCAGTGGTATCGATCGCGAAAGGGTGATGTCGGCGATGCGGGCGCCTGACCATACGGTGTCCCTCGATCGCAAGGTCGGGGAGGACGGCGACGCCGAGCTGATCGATCTGGTCGAGGATGCCGAAGCCGCCGACCCGTTCCAGTCGGCGGTGGAAGGTTCGCAGAAGGCCAGGTTGGTGAAGGCCCTCGCCGTGCTCGACGACGATGAGCGAAGAGTGATCTGGCTCCGATTCGGATTGGATGGCGCGGAGCCGTGGACCCTGTCCGAGGTGGCCCGCCATCTCCACCTGACCAGGGAGCGTGCCCGCCAGTGTGAAGGGCGAGCCCTGGCGAAGCTACGGCACCCTTCGTGTGCGATCGATCTCGAGGGGCTGCTTTAACGCTAGGCCGTGGAACGGTTGACGGCGAAGCCCAGGACCAGACCACCGGCGGCGGCGTACAGAGCCGAGAAGTCCTCGCCAACCGTGATCCCGGGATCCGCCCCCGCGATGCGGGCGATTGCGGCCACCGATATCCCGCCGATCACCCCCATCAGGATCGATCCGAGCAGCCGGTGCTTCGATCCGAGAAAGCCACCGATGAGTCCGAATGCGGCGCCAATGACCGCCACCAGTAGCAGCGCCTCGACAAACGCATCCGGTATGCCGACGTTCATTGCCGGCCAGCTTAGGAGCCCCACCGCCGACGATGCCTTGAACCCGAACCCAGGGCTCCAGCCAACGAAATCATTGGCTGGAACCCAGGGTTCGGGGTTTGATGAATCAACCGACCGCCCCGGCAGCGGCCATGTTGAGCTCGATAAGGCGGTTCATCTCGACGGCGTATTCCATCGGTAGCTCGCGGACGATCGGCTCGATGAACCCAGCGACGACCATCGAGGTGGCCTGCTCTTCGGTCAGGCCACGGCTCATCAGATAGAAGAGTTGCTCCTCCCCGACCTTCGACACCGTCGCCTCGTGTCCGATCTCGGCGTCGTTCTCCTCGATCTCCATGTACGGATAGGTGTCGGAGCGTGACTTTTCGTCGAGGATCAGCGCGTCGCAGCGAACAAAGCTCTTGGAGTTCTCGGCCCCCGGTTCGACCCGCACCAAACCCCGGTAGCCAGCGCGGCCCCCGTCTTTCGAGATCGACTTGGAAACGATGGTTGAGGTCGTATTGGGAGCGGCGTGCACCATCTTGGCGCCGGCGTCCTGATGCTGGCCGTTGCCGGCGTAGGCGATAGACAGCACCTCACCATGGGCGCCGGGTTCCATCATCCACACCGCCGGATACTTCATCGTGAGCCGGGAGTTGTGGACGATGAAGCCCTCGGCGACGAAGTTGCCGGTGCCTTCCACCTCGATGTCCCAGGTAGGCCGCAGCTCGAGCGGCTCGCTCACCTTTACCCGCCGAACTTCGAGCGTCTCCGGCAGCTCGATCTGTGACCGCCCGACGCGCCGGAAGCTCCGATTGAGGGGTGGGGGCTGAGCGGCCAGTGAGCGCCGCAATCCCTCCGATACATGGGGATGGAGGCGGGGATCGGCCGGAAAGTAGATGACGAAAGAGCCCCGGCTCAAGGCCCAGTAATCGAGGATGGGGACCATTCGGCCGTCGTGTTCCTTATGAATCCGGCTGGTGATGCCAAGCGAGGTGAGAACCTCCGCCAGATCCCCCAGCAGGGCGCCGTTCACCGACTTGATGGAAAATCCGCGGCGTCCCATGGCCGCGCATCCGTCCGAGTCGAGGTATCCAGCCACGAAGGCAAGCCGCTGCGACTCGGGAAGATCGAGGACCCATTCGGGAATCCTCTTTTCGACCGCTCCCGAAACGAAACCGTTCCTGTCGAACAGGTCGGCCAACTCCACCGAGCTCCAAGAGACCGCCACTTGATCCTTCCTGACTGCGGCCGGAACATCAGGAGCGACGTGGCCCATCACTGCGAGGAGGCGGCCGTGGGCCCGATCGGTGGTCGGCACCGAGAAGGTCACCTTCGCCCAACGCCGGCCGCCGTTCGCTGCCCTCGTCGAGTAGATCGATCCGTCCCCCGTGAACAGCCCGAACAGCCACATCAGATCGTCGGTCGACTCCTCGGGGAGATCCAGGCGGCTGGCTCTGATCCTTGATAGAAGCCCTGCCGCGTACTGGTTGGACGACACGAACTCCGTCGTCATACCGTCTACTCCCAGCTTTTGGGGGTGCCCGTAGTCGAGGCTGATCGTCGGCACGATGGCATGAGTGAGGTCGTCGGCCCGCCGGTACGCCATGCGGTAGCGACCCAGCTTCTTTGCCTGCGTGGGGTCGTATGCGTATGAGTAGAAGGGGTGGTTGTCGGTGACCAGGATTCGCCGCTCCCCCACCGACACTTCGCGCACCACCTGATGACCCGAGTACCGTTTGGCCGTTACCTTCCGCCAGACCAGGGAGCCGGTCCCCTCGTCGTAGGAGACGACCTCCTCGCCTGCCTGGACAAGCTCAATCGGCTTCCGACCCGACCGGGTGGTTACCCGTGACCCCTCTGCCAAGCAGCCGATGTTCCCGTCGATCCACTCCATCGTGGCGTCGCCGTAGGCGGCGGCCCGCTTGGTCACCAGGTTGAAGACGTTGTTCGACCAGTTTTGAATCGTCGTGTACCGGCATCGACCACCTCGCTTGACGACGATTTCCACCACTGCCGAGTGGAGGGAGTCGGTGGTGTAGACGGGAGCGCTACACCCCTCGACGTAGTGAGCGAAACCCCCCTCATCGACGATGATCAGGGTCCGCTCGAACTGCCCCATGTTCTCCGAGTTGATCCGGAAATAGGCCTGGAGCGGCTGATCGACATGCACCCCGGGAGGCACGTAGATGAAGCTTCCGCCCGACCAGACGGCCGAGTTGAGAGCGGCGAACTTGTTGTCGTTGGGGGGGATGATCGTCCCGAAGTACTCCTTGACCAGGTCGGGGTATTGCCGGAGAGCCGTGTCCATGTCGCAGAACAGGACGCCCATCGCTTCCAGGTCCTCGCGATTGCGGTGATAAACGACTTCAGAGTTGTGAACGACTGTCCCCTCGGCGACAAAGTTGTGCGGGCCGTCGACCTCGATATCGAAGACGGCGGCGGTGTCCGCTTCGATGATCGAAAGGACCGGCGCATAAGCCACGCGGCTTGACTCCCCGGTCATTCCGGTGAGTTCGGCCAGCTCCGCTACATCGCCGGCAAGTGGACCGGTGAGTCCCACCTGGCGAGATCCATCGAGGAGGCCGCGGAGGAACGAGGCACGCTCGGCGAGCGGTAAGCCGAAGACCCACGCCGGTACACGTCGAACGTTGGGTTCTCCGATGAGGCCGTTGCGCTGGAACCAGCGGATCAGAGATTTGGAGTCGATCGCCACCAATCCCCCGCCAGTCCGGGCGGGTACCGAGAACAGGGAACCAATGGTGCCCTCGAGGACGGCGGCGGTGTCGCCATCGGCTGCCAGATTGAGAACGGTGCCTTCCGGGTCGAGGGACCCTCCGCCCACCGCATAACCGAACAGCCAACCGAGTTTGGCCGTGGTTGCTTCGGGGAAGTTGTCTGGCGTTCCCTTGGGACGTTCCGGCTCGTATGACGAACCGGCGTCGGGCAACAGGTCGACGACCGCTACCAGGTCGCCCGCCTTCAGATCCTCGACGTTTCGCCAACCCTGGTCGGTGAAGAAAGGGTGATTGGCGGTGGCATAGACCACCCGCCCACCATCGATCTCCACCCGAAAGGTCAGACGGACATCGGTCTGCGCAGCGGAACGGACCGAGTGCACTTCCAATTGACGGCTCCGCTCATTCAACGAGAAAACCCGGTCGCCTGGCTGGATCTCTTTGATGGCGACCATGCCCCGGTTAACCGTATAGACCCGCACGTCTCCACGCAGGCACTCGTATTGGGCGGTGACCCCGGCCAGATACTTGCGCTCGGCCTCAGGAATCCCAAGCTTTTCGTAGGTTGCCTTGATCGACTCTGGGACCATGTCCCAGTCCTTGGCCTGCTCCTTGGCCGGCTTGATGTAGTAGTAGATGTCGTCGAAGTTGATCTCGTTGAGCGCTCCGCCTCCGCCCCACTGGGGCATGGGTTTACGAAGGAAGCGCTTGTAGGCCTTGAGTCTCTGGTCGAGCATCCACGACGGCTCGCCCTTCATGCCCGACATCTGCCGGATGATGTCTTCGTTTAGCCCTTTCTCCGGCTTGAACTCGTATTCAACCTGATCCCGCCAACCCAACTTGTAGGCGCCCAGATCAATGTCGACAGTGGCCATCAACAAACTCCCATGACTGTCTTAATGATGCTCATCCCAAATGATGCTCATCCCTAATGATGCTCATCCCTAATGATGCTCATCCAATCCGCTCACGCGGCTTCTTTACACTATCTGGATAGTATAAATCATCTGAGCCAATTGGATAAGCCCGTAACCGCTAAGGCTACCTTGGCGAGAGGGCCGGTTTTCGTTGCCGGGCGGGACGTTGACAACCGTCATACGGCGGCCCGCGAACAGACGACGTCGCTCGGCGTGAAAAGCTGATCGACCATCCCTCTCGCCTGGTCGGTGCGGGCCGCGGCGGTGAAAGCTTCTTCGGCGGCGAGGTAGGTCCGCTCAATGGGATCCTGGGCCTTCACCAGCTCATCGAACCAGGACTCGATGGTGGTTACCAGATCCTCCGGCCCAGTGGCCAGCGGGCCGAGAATCGGACCGGCCACCGCCAGATGCTCCGCCCACACTTCATAATGCGCCGAGATGGCCGCCCGGGCTTGGGTCAGCGGGGCGTGGATACCCAGCGTCGAGAACGCTCCGAACTCACCTAGTGAGGTGTCGACGTGACGGGCAAGGCGGTCGGTCTCGGAGATCACGGTGAGCGCCTCGGCATAGGCCAGGTCGGGATCACCAGCCTCCAACACCGCGTCGAGCAGGCAATCTTGCGCCATGAAGAAGTCGCCCCAAACCCGGTCGGTCTCGGCGGCCTTAGTCACCTCGACCAGCCGGGTGAATCCACCCCGATAGGTGAGCCCGCTGCCAACAATCGCCGCCACAACCAGGACCGCCAGCGTGCCGAGCGCTGCCACCACCCATGGCCATCGGCGTTTCCTGGTTATCGCGACGGCCGCTTCGTCGGTTGGTGATCCGAGCTCGGGTTCTGTCACTCGGCGTGAGACTACGCCTTGACCGAGGCCGCAATCAACGGGGCGGTGACCTGCCGGCCGGCGCGAAGAACCCAGAACCGTTCGGCCTGATGCTCCCAATCGTCGAGGATCGAGTCGGCTACCGGGCTGGCGGTGGCCCGCCGGTAGGTGGCGAGGATCTGGAAGAGGTCGATCTTTTCTGGATCGAGCAGCCTCCGGGTAGCAGGGCTCGTGTCGGCCAGGAAGCGGTTCAACGCCAGGTTGGGATCCCAGACGTAGGCGGTGCCGCCGGTCATGCCAGCTGCGAAGTTGCGGCCGACAGGCCCCAGCACGACCACGGTCCCGCCGGTCATGTATTCGCAACCGTGATCGGAGCATCCCTCTACGACCGCGGTGCCACCCGAGTTACGGACCGCGAATCGCTGGCCGACGGCGCCGGCCAGAAAGGCCGTCCCCCCGGTAGCTCCATACAAGACGGCATTGCCGGCCGCATGCGGAACATAGGAGTTGGGTCGCCGGGGGGTCACCACCACCAGACCTCCTCCCATCCCTTTCCCCACGTAGTCGTTGGCGGTCCCGGCCAGCCACAGTTCGATCCCGTCGACTAAAAAAGCCCCCAGGCTTTGTCCCGCCCAGCCCGATAGGTGGACCTTGATCGGCCCCGGCCTGAGACCCTCTCCCTGCCGGCGTACCCACTCACCGGCCAATCGGGCACCGATCGTTCGATCTGAGTTGGCAATCGGGAAAGACAGCTCGACCCCTTCGCCGTGATCGAGGGCCGCCTGGGCATCTTGGACGATCCGCTCGTTGAGGCGCGAGGGGAGCGGTCTGACATAACCCTGATGCCGCTTGCGCATCGCTGCCTGCACCAGCAGCCGACCCAGCCCACCCGCCAGGGGGTGCTCCGTCGGGGTGAGCAGATCGGCGCGACCGATTATCTCGCCAACGGTGTGGGCGCCGAGAGTGGCCAGATGCTGGCGGGTTTCTTCGGCCAACATCTTGAAGAGGGTGACCACGCGGTCGGCCGACCCGGTGAATTTGCCACGCAGCGCCTGATCCTGGGTGGCGATCCCCACCGGGCAGGTGTTGAGGTGACACTGGCGCACCATCTTGCAGCCGAGGGCAAGCAGGGGCAGGGTTCCGAAGCCAAAACGTTCAGCGCCGAGCAACGCCGCGATGACAACGTCCCGACCGGTGCGAAGCCCTCCATCTGTTTCGAGCACCACCTGGGAGCGGAGCCCGTTGGCTACCAGCACCTGGTGAGCCTCGGCGAGACCCAACTCCCACGGCGAACCAGCGTGTTTGATCGACTCGAGCGGCGAGGCCCCGGTCCCACCTTCCATACCCGAGATCAGGATGGCGTCGGCATGTGCCTTGGCCACTCCCACCGCCACCGTTCCGATGCCCGGCTCCGAGACCAGCTTGACCGACACCCGGGCTCCGGGGCTAAACGACTTCAGATCGAAGATGAGCTGGGCGAGATCTTCGATCGAGTAGATGTCGTGATGAGGAGGGGGGGAAATGAGGGTCACCCCCACCTCGGTGTGGCGGAGCCGGGCGATCTCCTCGGTTACCTTGTGGCCTGGTAGCTGGCCGCCCTCACCCGGCTTGGAGCCCTGCGCCATCTTGATCTGGAGTTCTTCAGCCGATGCCAGGTAGGCCGGCGTCACGCCGAAACGCCCCGACGCAACCTGCTTGATGGCGGAGTTGCGAGGTGTGCCGAAACGGTCGGGACCTTCACCACCCTCCCCGGAGTTGGAGTAGCCGCCGATCTGGTTCATCGCTTCGGCGAGAGCTTCGTGCGCCTCCCGGGAGAGGGCACCATGCGACATCGCCGAGACGACGAACCGCCTCATGATCCGTTCGGCCGACTCGACATCTTCGAGCTGCACCGGCGATCGGGGGAGGAAGCCGAGGAGGTCGCGGATCACGGTCGGTGGGCGACCGTTGATCTGATCCACGTAGGCTTGCCAATCGGCCGGATCACCGGAACGGGTGGCTCGCTGGACCGCGAGCACAGCTCCGGGGCTCGTGATGTGGACAGCACCCCCACCCCGATGTTTGTAAAAGCCCCCGGGCGCTTCTACTCCATCCAAATAGCGGGCATGGCGCTCGAGAACACCGGAAGCGATCGCGGCAAACGAGAGACCGGTGAAACGGCGGGGAGCGTTGCGAAATGCCACGTCGGAGACCTCCTCGGAAAGTCCGATCACCTCGAAGAGCTCGGAGCCGCGATAGGCCGAGATGGTGCAGATCCCCATCTTCGACATAACCTTCAACAGTCCGTTCTGGAGCGCCGAGCGGTAGTTCTCTTGGGCAACGACCGGGTTCACCCGAACGATTCGCTCTTCGGCCAGGGCGCGTACCTGATCAATGGCGAGATAAGGGTTGACCGCCGATCCGCCTGCGGCGATGAGCATGGCGACGTCGTGTGAGTCCCGAGGCTCGCCGGAAACCACGATCATCGAGGCTCGTATGCGCACCCCGGCACCAATGAGAGCGTGATGCACGGCTCCGACTGCCAGCACCATCGGGATGGGGGCGTTGTCGGCGTCGACCTCACGATCCGACAGAATGATGAGGGAAGCCCCTCCGACCACGGCCTCGACGGCTTCGGCGGTCAACGCCCCCAGCGCCCTCTCCATGCCAGATGGGCCCTCGGCCGCCGGCCAGGTGGCTGCGATCCAGTATGAGAAGAAGCTGGGATCTGAGCTTCGGGCGATGGCCTCCAGTTCGGCATCAGAAAGGATGGGGGAGGAAAGCTCGACGATGTGAGCAGTCGAATGGGTTTCAGCGAGCATGGAGGCGCGGCGTCCCATATAGGTCCGCAGCGACATCACCATCTGCTCACGAATCGGGTCCATCGGCGGATTGGTCACCTGAGCAAAGAGCTGGTGGAGGTACTGGGTGAGACGTCGCGACTCACTGGCCAGCGCGGCCAGGGCCGAGTCGTTGCCCATCGATCCGGTGGGAGTTTTGCCCTCGGCCATTTCTGCCAGGATCAGACGCCGCTCCTCTTGGGTGTAGCCGAATACCCGACAGAGGGCGGCGGCATCAAATCGATCGTCCGCCAGAGAATCGAATGGCTGCTGCACGTAGAAGGTCTCGGTGCCGATCCATTCCTGGTATGGCGCCTGGGCGGCCAGGGCGCTCTTGATCTCCTCGTCGAACACCACCCGGGCTTGTTCCCGGTCGAAAAGGAAAACTTCACCGGGTCCCAGTTGCCCGGTCCGCTCGGCTTGCGCCTCTTCCTCCGGACACACTCCAGCCTCGGAAGCCACCAGGACGACAGTCGGCGAGATCGCCCATCGGGCAGGGCGGAGGCCGTTGCGATCCATAAACGACATCAGGTTGACCCCGTCGGTGGCGGCGACCCCCGCAGGTCCATCCCAGGGCTCGGTGAGGAATGCGTGGTACTCGGAGAAGGCCCTCCTCTCGGGGCTCAGATCGGCCACGTTCTCCCAGGCAGCAGGAACGAGCAGCTCCTTGACATGGGCCAGGGACCGACCCGAGCGGAGCAGCAACTCGAAGAGGTTGTCGAGGCTGCCTGAGTCTGATTGGCCGGGTTGGAGGAACGGGGTCAGATCGTCGAGACGGTCGCCCCAGGTCGACGATGTAGCCACCCGCTGGCGGGCATCGGTCCACGACCGGTTGGGAGCGATGGTGTTGATCTCACCGTTGTGGGCCAGGGTACGGAACGGCTGGGCGATCTCCCACGATGGAAAGGTGTTGGTCGAATAGCGCTGGTGGAAGATGGCGAAGGCCGTTTCAAAATCGACGTCGGCCAGGTCCCAGTAGAAGTCGGAGATGTGGCTCGGAAGAAAGAGGCCCTTGTAAACGACCGTGCGACATGAGGCGGAGACGATGCTGGTTCCCTCGCTCAGCGCCTTTTCGGCCACCTTGCGGGCGAGGAACAACCTCCGCTCAAACTCCTCCCCTTCCCCACCATTCGGAGCGGCGACCAGAGCCTGCTCGATCCGTGGCAGGGAGTCGAGTGCCCGGCGGGAAAGCACTCCGGGGTGGACCGGAACCGCCCGATAGGCCAAGAGGGTGAGACCCTCCCCTTCCAGGGCGGCCGTGACAACCTTCCGGTCGGCATCGGTTCGCTCTGGATCGAAAAACACTGCCACCACGCCGAGTTGGCCCGGTTGGGGGGCATCCAACCCGCGGGCCCTGAGGTCGCGGGCGAGAAGGCGATACGGAATCTGGGTGAGGACACCGCACCCGTCCCCAGTGCCGTCAGCCGCCCGGGCGCCGCGGTGTTCGAGGCGGGCCAGGCACTCCACCGCCAGCTTGGTCAAGCGGTATGAGGCAGAGAGGTCGCGTGTGGCTATGAACCCGACACCACACGCGTCGTGCTCAAACCGACGGTCGTAGAGGGGAGGCGGCCTCCACATGGAAGCGAGGCAGTTTAAGTCGGAGCCAGCAGAGGCCGCCACACCTCACCCGATGCCAGCCTGATCGCCGGGATCGGTGCCTTGAATAATCTTCTCGCTCATGCCGGTCATGGTCGTTGGTGCCGATCACCCAATCGGGGAGGCAATCGTCAACCGTCTGCTGGGTCCCGGCCGCGAGGTTCGGGGCTTCGTATCTTCGCCGGAGATCGGGGCCCGGCTGAAGATGGCCGGGGTCAAGGTGGCGGTCGGCGATCTCTCCGACGAAGGTCATCTGGGGGCTGCCTGCGCCAGTTGTTTTGCCGTGGTGCTGGTCGCCCCGGCGCTGGTCGATGGGCGAGACTTGGCCTTTGCCGCACCGGAAGCGGCGGCCCGCGCCTGGGCCTTGGCAGCAGTCGCGGCCAACGTGAAAAGAGCGATTTGGGTCGGAGCCGACCCTCCGCCCTTGCGCACGCCTGAGGTGGCGGTCGTCGCCACCGAACGGCTCACGCCGGCCGAGGTGGCCGATCGGGTCGCCATCCTCGACGACCTGGCGACTTTGGGATAGAAACCCATATAACGCAGGATCCCGGGAGGCGAGATCGCATCCCGGGATCCATGATTGTTGGCCCCGTGTTAGCCACTAAGGCCTGGCCCGCCTATTCAGCGGCCCGTGTCCCCGGACGCCGAAGCGTTCTCCCTGGCTACAGGCGGTCGGGCTTTCCCTCTATCGGTCCTGATGCGGAAAACCTTGAACCGGGGCCCGGCCCACTCGAGTCCGATTTGCCGACTTCCATCTCGACCGGTTAGTTTCTCGCCGTCCTGAAGCCTTCGGCTTCGATTCCTGTGAATTACGAGCTCGATTTGTGACGTCCCGCCGACACTTCATCCGGATGCTGGCAGGAGCCGGAGCCACGCTGATGGCTCAGGCCCCGATCGCGGCCCTGGCCGCGCCCCGCCCGGCCCTCCAAATGTTCTTCCCGCAGGATCCGATGGTGACCTGGTTCGATCCGACCTATGGGCTGGTTAAGCCCGACGGTCGACGTCATCTCGGAATCGATCTCATGGCCCCCAAGCTGACCCCGGTCTTTGCCATCACCGAAGGGACGGTGAACCGGATCGCCAAGAGCCCTCGAGCGGGTCGTTATGTGATCGTGGACCACGCCGACGGCTGGCAGACATGGTATCTCCACCTCAACAACGATCCGCCGGGCCGGGACAACGGTCGGGCTGACTGGGGGCTCACCGTTGTTGACGGACTGGAAGAAGGGAGTCACGTGACGGCCGGGATGCATATCGGATATGTCGGAGATTCGGGGAACGCCGAAGGCGCCGGTTCGCACACACACTTCGAGCTCCACCTCGATTCGCGGACGGTCAACCCCTATCCATACCTGCTCGACAGCCATCGCCTTGCTCGGGAGGCCGCCCATCAGGCGACGGTCAACGCCGAAGTGGCGGATCTTTGCCGGATGGGCCCAAAACGCACATCGGTCGACCAGGCGGTTTGTCCTGCCCCGGACCCCCCCAAGGGTCCCACCCGGAAAAGCGGCGCCATCTGATCAGGGCGGTGCTGTTCGACGTCGGAGGAGTAGTGCTCGACTCGCCGCTGAAGGCCATCGCCGACTACGAACAGGCGAATCGGATTCCCATCGGGGCCATCAATCGGCTGGTCGCCGAAAGGGGTGACAGCGGCGCCTGGGCACGTCACGAACGAGGAGAGGTCGACTTCTCAGGATTCTGCGACGGTCTGGAGGCGGAAGCGAGTGCTGTCGGCTTCGTCCTTGATCCGGCCGAACTGATGGCGAGGATTGCCGCCAGCGTCGCCGTGCGTCACCCGGTGATCGAAGAAATCCGCCGCCTCCGAAGGTCCGGCATCAAGACAGCAGCGGTAACCAACAATTGGCAAGGACTGCGCCACGAGGAGCTGGCGGACGAATTCGACGTGATGGTCGAGTCGTGCCGGGAGGGGGTGCGCAAACCCGACCCCGAGATATACCGAAGGGCTTTGGAGCGTCTCTCGGTCCATCCCGCCGCAACGCTTGTGCTGGATGACATCGGGGCCAACCTCAAGACCGCCCGGGCCATGGGAATGGAGACGTTCAAGGTCGACAACCTCGACGATCTGTTGAACCGTCTACGGTCGATCACTTCCTCAGCCGGACCGTGAAGCGCAGCCGGTCGACCACCTGCCCGTCGAGGGTGATGACAAAGGAATAATCCCCCGGGCGCTGAAACGTCAGGTTGCTGAAGGTGAAGGATCGCACCACTCCAATGTCGGCGCGTTCCATCCGATCCCGGCGGGGTAACGAAACAGTGTGCACCAGTTCCCCACCGGGTAGAAGCTGGGCGCCGTCGGCGTCTTGCAGATCGACCGCCACCCTCAGCTGGCGGGCGCCGGCTGACCAGGGAACCTTTACCCGAAGTGCGATCGCCAGAGAAGGGTGCCGGACCGGGAAGTCTCCGACGTAGAGGGTGTCCCATCCCCCGCCAAGGATGAAGAGCTTCCCCTGTACCGCCTGCACCGCATCGGCCAGCAGCGCAAAGTCAATCGCCGGTTGAATCGGCTCCGGCTCGAGTTCCACCGGAGGGGACTTTACAGCCGGGGTGGTCAGACCATGGCCGCCGGGCCCTACCCTGCGGGCCAGGAGGTCCCATTCCGATGTCCAGCCCACACGAGATTGCCCCGGCCACCGGCAAGCTAGGAGTCCTGACTCCCGGCATGGGCGCGGTCGCCACCACCTTCTATGCCGGCGTCCTCTCGGTCCGCAAGGGATACTCGGCGCCGATCGGATCGCTCACTCAGATGGGCCACATTCGCCTCGGCAAGCGCACCGAGAAACGCAACCCGATGATCAAGAACCTGGTCCCGCTTGCCACCCTCGCCGACCTTGAGTTTGGAGGATGGGACCCCTATTCGGATGATGCCTATGCCTCGGCGATGAAGGCCGGGGTATTGGAGGCGCGCCATCTCGAGTCGATCGGTGACGAGCTGCGGACGATCAAGCCGATGCCTGCCGTCTTTTCTTCGGAGTGGGTCAGACGCCTGGAGGACCTCGATCAGATCAAAGAGGCGCCGAACAAGATGGACCTGGCCGAGCTGGTGATGGAGGACATCGACCGGTTCCGCGCCCAACACCAGTGTGAACGACTGGTCATGGTCTGGTGCGGCTCCACCGAGGTCTACCGGGAACCAACCGCGGTCCATCAAGACTTGTCGTCCTTCGAGGCCGGGTTGAAGAGTTCGGATCCCGACATCGCCCCGTCGCAGATCTACGCCTATGCCGCCCTCCAGTCCGGGGTGCCGTTCGCCAACGGCGCCCCCAATCTCACCGTGGATCTGCCGGCCATGTTGGAACTGGCCCAAGACCGAGAGGTCCCCATATGTGGAAAAGACTTCAAGACGGGACAGACTCTGATGAAGACGATGATCGCCCCCGGCCTCAAGTCCCGGATGCTGGGCATCCGCGGTTGGTATTCGACCAACATCCTCGGGAACCGGGACGGTGAGGTGCTCGACGACCCCGACAGCTTCAGGTCGAAGGAGGTCTCCAAGCTGGGCGTGCTCGAGACCATCCTCCAGCCCGAGGTCTACCCGGAGCTCTACTCGGACCTGTACCACATAGTACGAATCAACTACTACCCGCCCCGGGGGGACGACAAGGAGGGCTGGGACAACATCGACATCTTCGGATGGATGGGATACCCGATGCAGATCAAGATCGACTTCCTCTGCAAAGACTCGATCCTCGCCGCCCCCATCGTCCTCGACCTTGCCTTGTTCATGGACCTGGCCGCCCGCGCCGGGCGCAGCGGAGTTCAGGAGTGGCTGTCTTTCTACTTCAAGAGCCCACAGACCGCCCCCGGTCTCTACCCGGAGAACGACCTCTTCATCCAGCTGACCAAGCTCAAGAACAACCTGAGGTCGATGGCTGGTGAAGACCTGATCACCCACCTCGGCACCGAGTACTACGAAAGCTGATGAGCTGGTCGAAGAGGGGGGGCTAGTCGAACAGGGAGCGGGTGTGATCATTGAGGAAGACCCCCCGCGGGTCGTACTGGCGGCGCATCTCCACGAAGTCTCCGAAACGCGGGAAGAGGCGGTCGAGACGGTCGGCAGTCATGAAATGGATCTTGCCCCAGTGGGGGCGGCCGCCGAACTCAGCGAAAAGGCTGTCGCAGGCCCGTAGGTACGGCCAATAGTCGGTGCCCGGTTCGCCCGAGATGGAAACGACGAGATTGTCCCGCCGGTAGTTGGGGCTCATCCATGACTCATCCGCCGCCACCACCCGGATCTCGAGGGGGTAGACGCTATGCGGAAGCCAGCGCAGCATGAGCTTTCGCATCTCGTTGAGGACGTCTCGCCACTGCCCGATCGGTAGGAAATATTCGACCTCATGGAAGTTGGGGTCGTAAACCATCGGATAGATCCGATACGAGCGGTCGACCCGTTCGTTGTCTCCTAACTCCTCGGACGGGCTGTCGGTCGG
The DNA here is from genome assembly GCA_052390035.1 of Actinomycetota bacterium. Taxonomy (GTDB): domain Bacteria; phylum Actinomycetota; class Acidimicrobiia; order Spongiisociales; family ZC4RG35; genus JBQTHI01. Next base: position 16,372 of record JBQTHI010000057.1, read on the forward strand.
AACTTCGCGGTAGCGCTTCACGAAGCAATCGTCGGCTTCGGCGCCCTTCAGGTTGTACAGAGCGGCGGAGGCGGCGGTGGGCATCCAGAAAAGGCCGAAATGACGGTAATCATGGATATCGGCGTCAAAGCGTTCGACCATCTCGCCGTAGCTCATGATGTCGTGGCGGGCGTGGAGGTGATATGCCAGGGCCACCTTCAGCGTTACCTGGGTGATGATGCCCAGCAGTCCGATCGAGGTCTGCACCGCCGCCAAAAGGTCGGGATCCTCTCGGGAGACCTCGACCAGGTTGCCTTTCCCGTCCACCATCCGGGCGGCTTCGAGGGTGGCTGAGAAGTTCGGATGGCCGAGACCGGAACCGTGGGTGGCGGTGGCAATCGCCCCGGCGATGGCCTGGGTGTCGATGTCGCCCTGGTTGGCCAACGCCAGACCGTGCGCCCAGAGTGGTTCGCCGAAGTCGACGATCTTGGTCTGAGGCAGGGCGGTGACGGTGCGGGCGGCGGCATCAACCGAGAGCAAGCCGGTCCAGGCAGTCATGTCGAGCAGCACACCGTCGGTCTCCACGATCGGGGTGAAGGAGTGCCCGGATCCCGGTACGCGAACGCCGTAACCGGAAGCCGCCGCTGCGGCCACCACCTCCTCCACTTCGGACTCCGAAGCCACCTCGACCACTGAGCGTGGCCGAAAGGTTTGGTTGCCTACCCAGTTGGTCCAGGGCCGGGAAGGGTGGGAGATCACGCCTGACCAATGTAGTTCTCAGCGGGCACTTGATCGTTCCGCTTGTTGGGATCGGCGTAGCGCACCCGCGACGGGAGGACCCGCACCCCTCCTGGTCCGATCCGGACGTGGGCGGCGTCCACCCGCTGGGCCACCGGGTCGTGGCGGTCGACGTCGAGGTGAACCGTGCCGACGCCCACCTCCGGCACCTGCACCCGCTGTTGGCGATCGAACCTGCTGAGGTCGGGGACGAAGGCCTCGACCAGGAAGTGCCCGCCGGCCCGAGCCGAGCGGCCACGCTCCATCTGCACCCAAGTTAGCTAGGCACTTAAGATCGACGATCCTCAAGGCCGATAGGTGAAGTCATGGGTCGATTAGATCGGGGGTCAAACGTCTTCTGTCTGGAGTCTTTCTGGCACCAGCGCCTCGACGGCGACCGCCTGAGCGTCCGGCCCCTCCTTGAGCTGCTCCATACCACCCGGGGCATCAAGTTCATCCACCTCACCTGCTCAACCGTCCCCGAGCTTCGCTTCAACATCCGCCAGCACCGCCGGTATCGGAGCTATGGCACCCTCTACTTGGCTTTCCACGGGTTCCGGGGGCGCCTGCGGCTCGCCGACGGAACCCAGTTCCCGGTCGAAGAGCTCACCGAGCTGGCGCAAGGCAGCCTCGACGGGTGCCTGGTCCATTTCGGAAGCTGCTGGACCGCCCTGGCCGAAGACCAGTTGTACGACTTTCTTTACCGAACCGGGGCGAGCCTCGCCACCGGCTACACCAAGGCGGTGGACTGGATCGACAGCGCCGCCATGGACCTGCTCATCCTTGACCGTGCCCGCGAATACTCCAACGGGAAGTCACTGGTCGACAAGCTCCTCTCCACCTATGCGGGCCTGGTCGAAGAGACCGGGTTTATCGCCGTACAACTTTGAATCGTTAGGCCCTGGTTTCCCCTTTTCGGGTTGCGGCGACTCTGTACGATTCGGGCCGTGTCGCGTGTGACCGGTATCGAGTTGGCTGACATCGGCCTCTTCGCTCCGCTTAGCGACCAGGACCGTTCGGAGATCGCCGCCACCATGAAGGTGGAGACCATCCCGGCGGACGCCTTTGTGGTCGAGCAGGGTGACCTCTCCTACAAGTTCTTCGTGATCCTGGAGGGGTCGGCCAAAGTGGAAAGAGACGGTGCACACCTTGCCACGTTGGGACCGGGCGACTTCTTTGGGGAGGCAGGAATCATCCACAAGGAGCTGAGAAACGCCGCCGTCCTCGCTATCACCGAGCTCCGGCTGGGTGTGTTGATCGGATGGGACGTGCGCGACCTGATGCATCGATATCCGGCGGTCGAGGCCCGGATCAAGGCAGCGGCGGCGGACCGCAGCGAGCTCTGACCAGAAAGCGAGGTGGTCGGGTGGCCCAACATCCCGTCGAGATCATCCTCCTTCAACAGTGGGCGAGCCTGATGGCCGTACCCATTTGGATCACCGACGAAGCCGGCGGGCTCATCTATTACAACGAGCCGGCCGAACCGATTATCGGACTCCGGTTTGACGAGGCTGGCGAGTTGCCCGCCGAGGTCTTGGGGGAACGTCTGCAGATGTGCGACCTCGACGGGTCTCCGCTCCCCGAGCACGAACGGCCGCTGATGATAGCCCTCACCAAACAGCTACCTGCCCACCGCAGAATGCGGATCTGCGGCATGGACGGTCAGTGGCGTCAGATCGCCGGCACCGCCCTCCCGCTCATCGGCGAAGGGCAGCGCCATCTGGGAGCCGTCGCCATGTTCTGGGAAGACCACGATTGAAGGTCACCCTCCATGGCACCCGCGGGTCGGTGGGGAGAGCAGGACCGGAGACGATGGGATTCGGCGGCGACACCTCCTGTGTCGAGGTCACCGGCGACGACGGCAGCCTGCTGGTGCTCGACGCCGGATCAGGCCTCGCCCGGCTGAACACCACCCTTCCCCCGGGAATAGCCCGGATCGATCTGCTGCTCACCCACCTGCACATGGACCACCTCCAGGGCCTGGGATTCTTCCGACCGCTCTGGTCGGAAACGACCGAGGTCCACCTGTGGGGGCCGGTTTCCTCGACCATGTCACTGAGCGATCGCCTCAGTCGCTACCTGTCGCCCCCGCTATTCCCGGTTCGGATCCGCGACCTGCCGGCGCTAAGGGTTCACAACGTCCGCCCCGGTACCTTCCCGGTGGGGACGTTCACGGTAAGTGCCGATCTGGTCTGTCATCCCGGCAACACGCTCGGATACCGGGTGAGTCAAGGTAACGGAAATGTCGCCTATCTTCCCGATCACGAGCCCGCCCTCGGTTGCAAGAGGTTTCCCAAGGCGCCGGAATGGACGTCGGGGCATGACATATCAGCCGGCGCCGATCTCCTCCTCCACGACTTTCAGTACACCGCCGAGGAGTATCCGCGCCGGGTGGGCTGGGGCCACTCGGCCATGTGGCACACCCTGGCCTTCGCCGAGCAGGCGCAGGCAGGGAGGCTCGTCACTTTTCATCATGACCCCGAACACGACGATGCGACCCTCGAGCGCCTGCACGAGGAGGCGGCGGCCCAGGACCTGTCCTTCGAGCTGATCCCGGGCAAGGCGGGCCTGACGATCGAGCTCTAAGCCGTCTGTGCGGCGCTTGGCGGAGCGGTGAGATAGCCCCAGATGGCGATCAGCAACCCGATGCCCATTATTGGCGTCGAGATCCTCTTCAGGATCGCCGAGTCGACGGTGAGCCCTAGCAGGAACCCGACCAGGCCAACGTTGACCGCCCACATCACCAGTCGCTGGGTGGGCAGTACAAGCCAGGTGCCGGCCAGGGTGGCGAGGAGGGCGTTGGTCATCACCCCGATGAACATGGCGTGGTCGAACGCGGTTATCACGCCGATCGGACCGGTACCTGTCTCGGGGTTGAGCTCCCCGGAGGTGAAGAGCTGCACCACATAAACCAGGAGGGCGATGCCAACCACCAGACCGACCACGGCGAGGCGGGCGAAGTTGGTGGCGCCTCCGCCTGCCCAGGCGCTGGGTCTGACCTTCGACCACATCGCCACGATGAACATGATGATGGCGATCACCTGTAGAGCCGAGGCAGCCTGCACGAGCGGTTCGCTCTCGGCAATGAGAGCCACGTTGACCATCAAACCGGCGACAAACAACGTCCACGCCACAATCCGAGCAACCCGAGAGTTGCCTCCGTCGAGACGCCAATCGGCAATCGCCACCCCGGCCAGGATCAGGTATCCGATCAGCATCGCCGGCGGATGGGCCATGGCGACGGCGGAGGCGGTCTCTTCACTTAGCCCGGGGACCGAACCCTGCGCGAGGAACAACCCCAGGAGAACCCCAAGAACCGCTCCGATCGTCAACGAGATCAGAGCGAGCAACAGCGCCAAACGGGCACTCGATTTGGCTAGGGCGCCGTAATGGCGCCATGCCCAGGCCAGCACCCAGACGACGGCAACCAGCATCAAGGTCCCCGCTATGGGGCGGTAGATGCCGGTGCCGATGATGAACGCAATCACGTACAGGACCACCGCCACAACCGCCAGCTGGGCAACTCTCTTTCCGCCAGCGGTCGACTTGGCGTCGGCGTTCTCGCCAAACACCAACAGGCTGGCGCCCACCACTGACAACGTAATCCACCCGAGCGTCCCGGCGTGAACGTGGGTGAGAAGGAGGTTGCGAGGCGGGTCCCAGACATCGATACCGTTGAGTATCCCGATGACGATGGTTACCAGAAAGATTCCCAGCGCCGACCTGAACAGCAGCCGGGCGCTCGACTTGAGACCTTCCACTTCTCCTCCTCCTAGATACAACCTGACGGACTAGGCCAGAACGAGTCAACAATAGGTATCGGCGGCCACCCCGGGTCTCAAATCACACCTGTTAAAATCCGATAGCCGAAACGGCCCCGCGACCCAGCGAAATCCGGTGAGATTCCGGTGGTGTCCCGCAACTGTGATGGTCGGTTCCGATCGAAGGGTCGGCGGCCTAGCCAGGTCGCCTGTGGTCACGGGATACGAACGTAGCCTCGGATGAAGGTGAACTTCGAGCGGCGCAGGGTACGCCGCTTCCGGTGTCCTTCATCCTCCGCATAGGAGGATGTTTTTTATGCAAACCGACCACCCCCGCCCCGTCGGGCGGTTGATCTTGCTGGCGGCCGGCCTAGCGGTGGCCGCCTGCGCCTCGGGCCAGTCGCCCGCCACGGTCACTCCGTCGACCACCGCCGTCGCGCCGGGCACGACGGCCGTCGCCGGTTTCCCGGTGACCGTCACCGCCGCCAACGGCGAGGTGACCATTGCCACCCAACCCAACGCCATCATCTCGCTAGCCCCGACGACGACCGAGATGGTGGCGGCAGTCGGTGCCCTCGATCAGCTGGTGGCAGTGGACGACCAGTCGGACTACCCACCCGGGGTTCCAGTCACCGACCTCTCCGGGTTCACACCCAACATCGAGGCGATCGCCGCCTATCAGCCCGACTTGGTGGTGGTGTCGAACGACATCGACGGCATCGTCGGTGCTCTCACCAGCCTCGAGATTCCCGTGATCCTGCTGCCGGCCCCTTCCAGCCTCGAGGACGTTTACGCGGAAATCGAACTGGTCGGCGCCGCCACCGGACACCTCGCCGAGGCCACGGCGCTCACCTCCAGCATCGCTCAACAGGTCGCCGAGATAACCGGGTCGGTGACACCCTCCGATCCCCCCCTGACCTTCTACCACGAGCTCGATCCGATGCTGTTTTCGGTCACCTCGTCTACCTTCATCGGCTCTGTCTACACGATGGTCGGGTTGGTCAACATCGCCGACCCGGCCGATCAGGACGGCTTCGGCTATCCCCAGCTGTCGGCCGAATACATCATCGAAAGCGACCCCGACCTGATCTTTCTGGCCGACACGGAGTGCTGCGGCCAGAGCGCGGACACGGTTGCCGCCCGCCCCGGATGGGCCGATCTCAAAGCGGTCACCACCAGTGGGGTGGTGACGTTGTCCGACGACGTCGCCTCTAGGTGGGGACCGCGGGTCGTCGACTTCTTGCGGGCGGTGGCGGAAGCCGCCGCCCGGGAGCCGGTGGCTTGACCGCAGCCCCAGTTGTTGCCCACCTCGGTCGCTCCCGGGCTCGTCCCTGGGTGGTCATCGCCGGCCTGGGCGGGCTACTCCTGGCCGCTCTCGCCGGCATCTCGTTCGGACCCGCCGGTCTCGAACCGGTGGAGGTCCTCAAAGCCGTGCTAGATCGGTTGCCGCTAATCGAGGTGCCGTCATCTCTCAGCGATCGTCACCTCACCATCCTCTGGGAGCTTCGCCTCCCCCGGGTTGCGCTCGGAGGCCTGGTCGGAGCGATGCTGGCGCTGGCCGGAGCTGCCTATCAGGGCGTGTTCCGCAACCCGCTGGCCGATCCCTACTTGCTGGGAGTGGCGGCGGGGGCAGGCCTCGGAGCCACCCTGGCCATAGCCGTGGGCTCGGATGGGGGCCGGCTAGGAGCGAACTTGCAGGTGGTGCCCCTCGCCGCATTCGTCGGAGCGGTGGCGGGAGTGGTCGCCACCTACTTGATCGGGCGCCGGTTTGGGGACCGGACCGCCACCACCCTTGTGCTCGCCGGAGTAGCGGTCGCCTCCTTCCTCACCGCCGCCCAGACCTATGTGCAACAGCGAAGCGCCGGGACACTCCGCGAGGTGTACGCCTGGATCCTGGGAAGGCTGAGCACCACCGGTTGGAACGAGGTGAGTCTTATCCTCCCCTACGTCGCCGTCAGCGCATTGGGAGTACTCGTTCATCGCCGGCTGCTCGACGTAATGGCGCTGGGCGACGGCGAGGCGGCGGGGTTGGGTGTCCCGGTGGGCCGGGTCAGGTTGTTGGTGGTCGGGGCAGCCACTTTGGGTACAGCGGCGGCAGTTGCGGTTTCGGGGCTGATCGGCTTCGTCGGGATCATCGTCCCTCACACGGTGCGGCTGCTGACCGGGATCAGCTTTCGGTTTGTGCTTCCCCTCTCGATGGTTTTCGGCGCCGCCTTCATGATGGCCACCGACCTGGCAGCCCGCACGATCGTCGCCCCCGCCGAGCTGCCGATCGGTGTGGTCACTGCCTTCGTCGGGGCGCCGTTCTTCATTCTCGTCCTGCATCGCTCCCGGAGAGGCGGATGACCGGCCTCCGCCTCCGGGCCCTCTGGGTGAATTTCAATGGCTCGCCCATCGTCGGGGGCGTAGACCTCGACGTCGCCGCCGGCGAGTGGGTCGGACTGCTCGGACCCAACGGCGCCGGGAAGACCACCTTGCTGCGGGCGGTGATGGGTCTGGTGCCGAGCCGCGGGTCAATCACTTTCGATGGGGAAGACCTCGGCGAACTGCACCCTCGAGCCCGGGCGCGGGCGATCGCCACTGTGCCCCAACGCCCCTCAATGCCTTCGGACATGACGGCTGGCGACTACATCCTGCTCGGTCGGACGCCTCACATCTCCTATTTCGGAACGGAGAGCCGAGCGGACTTTGACGCCGCCCGCCAGGCGGTCGCCGATCTTGACCTCGACGGATACGAAGGCCGCCAACTGGGAACCCTCTCCGGCGGTGAGCTCCAGCGGGTGATCCTGGCCCGGGCGCTGGCGCAGGAGGCGCCGGTCTTGCTTCTCGACGAGCCGACCACTGCTCTCGACGTCGGCCACCAGCAGGCGGTGCTCGAGCTCGTTGAACGACTGCGGACCGAGCGCGCCCTCACGGTGATCAGCGCCCTCCACGATCTCACCCTCGCCGCCCAGTTCTGCGATCGGCTGGTGCTGATGGCCCGCGGCAAGCTGGTGGCGGAAGGCGAGGCGGCCGCAGTCCTGACCGAGGACAGCATCCTCCAACACTACGGTGCCTCCGTGCGGGTGCTCAGGGCCCCCGGAGGTGGGGTGGTGGTTATCCCCCTGCGAAACAAAAATCGCCTTCACTCGATCGAAAACGGCGGCACAATCGCCCGATCGTGACCCCAAACCTGTCCGGCGCGCCGATTGTGCACGCACGGGGATTGACCAAGGCATTCAAAGGTGCCATTGCCGTCGACCACCTCGACCTGGTCGTCGCCGAACGAGCCCGGGTGGGCCTGCTTGGACCCAATGGCGCCGGCAAGACCACGACCCTGCTCATGCTGTTGGGAGCCATCCAACCCGACCGGGGGAGCATCGAGGTCGCCGGACATCACCTCCCCCACGGTCGTTCGAAGGCCATGGAGAAGGTGGGTTTCGTCGCGGGCTATCTCCCACTCCCCGAGAACCTCACCGTGTACGAAGCACTTGCCCTGTTCGCCGGGTTGGCCGGCATTCGGCGTCCGCGGCCCGTCGTGGAGCGGGCCATTTCCGAGTTTGGGCTCGAGGACCTGGCGGCCAAGCGCAACCAGGAACTGTCCTCCGGTCAACGCACCCTGGTCAGCATCACCAAGGCGACCCTCCACAATCCGGCGCTGCTGGTGCTCGACGAGCCGACCGCCTCCCTCGACCCCGACATCGCCGGTAGGGTCCGCGCCGCCCTCCTCGACCTTCACCGCCGGGAGGGAACCGCTTTACTCGTCACCTCCCACAACATGCGGGAGGTCGAGGTGCTCGCCCAGAGGGTGATTCTGATGTCGCGGGGAAAGATCGTCGCCGACGGATCTCCCGCCGCCATCGCTACCCAGTTCGCGGTCGACGACTTGGAAGGGGCTTTTCTCGCCGTCGCCGCGGAGTTGCGCGGGGCACGATGAACTCGACCCGAATCGCCGCCGTCGTCCGTCGGCATTGGCTGATCCTCTGGCGGTCGCCGCACCGCTGGTTCGAAATCGCCTTCTGGCCGGTGATGGATGTGATTCTGTGGGGCTCGCTGGGCGTGTTCGTCGCACAGGAGAACACCGCCAGCCGGGCTGGAGTTCCCTACCTCCTGGCGGGTCTGCTGCTCTTTTGGACCTTGACCTCGGTGCAGATGACCAACGCCACCGCCTTCATGGAGGAAACCTGGACAAGGAACCTGCTCAACGTCCTCACCACGTCGGTAACACCCACCGAATATCTGACCGGTATCAGCATCTTCGGGCTGGCCAAGTTGACCCTGACGATGTTGGCGCTCACCGCCACGACCATCACCCTTTACGGGTTCGATATGACCGCGGTCGGCTGGTCGGTGATCCCCATCGTCGGCATCCTCATCCTCAACGGCTGGGCCGTGGCCCTGATCGTGGTCGGTCTCATACTCCGCTTCGGGCAGAGCGCCGAGATCCTCACCTGGGGACTCAACTATGTCATCCTGGCCGTGTCGGGAGTGTTCTTTCCGGTGGAAGCACTTCCCGCCGGGCTGCGCCAGTTCGCCGCCGTTCTCCCCACCACCCATGCCTTCGCTGCCGCCCGGCGGGTGCTCGACGGCGGGACCGTCGCCTGGAGTTCGCTCGGAGCCGCCGCCGTCGGCACCATGGTCTTCATCGGACTCTCGGCGTGGTTCGGGGCAATCATGCTGGCGGTGTTCCGGTCCCGCGGGTTCATCACTCGCTACTCCTAGCCCGCGGAACCTGCCACCATGGCCTCAGACATGGTGTTGGTGGCCTGAGCATGGTGGGGGCCCGCGCTGAGCGGCTTTCGAGCGACGAAGGGGAACCGACCGAACCGGGAGACATCTCCCATCGTCCACCAACTGCCCCAAGCGCTCCCGGCCACCATCGCATCCATCCGACCCAACCAGTGGTCGGCTTCTCGTCGGTACCACCGGTCGGCTTCCGGCTGTGGCGGGTGGTGGCGGCCGATCTGCTTGGCGCCGGCGAGCCGCTCCCCTACCTGTCAAGCCCTTACAAGGAGCTGCTCTGGCAAGGACCGGACGAGGTGGCCCGTTGCCGGGCGGTCACCAACCATTTCCATCCGCCCGGCGAGCGAGTACCGGTGGTCACCTGCAAATGTGGGATCTACGCCACCAAAGAACCCTCCCCCATCGACATCGGCGGGTTGGTTGCCGCCGGGCAGGTCGAACTGTGGGGGCGGGTGTTGGAGGGCGCCCTGGGTTATCGCGGAGCCCGAGTCCGCATCATCGGCGCCCTCCAGTTGCGCTTGGGCTGTATCGGCACTGACGCCCGGCCCGCTGGGGCCGGTGTATACCCGCGCAGCCATTGCAAATACCCGGTAACCCGCATCGTTCGCACCGGTCGGCAGTTCCGCGGCTTGTGCAGCCGTCACTCCTATTTGCTGCTCACCCGAGACGTGGAAGCCGAAGCGGTTGACATCTCCGGGGTGATGGGCTGGTTGGAGGCTCGTTATCGAGTGAAAATTGAACTCACCGGGAGGTATCAAACATGAAGATCGGCGAAATCGAGAAGATCTGGGAAGTGGAGCCGCTGGTCATCCCAGAGCCGGAGCCCGTGCGGGAGGAGCCGGTGCAACCGGTGGAGCCTTTCGAGCCTGCCGAACCCGTCGAACCGGTCACCGACCCGGAGCCCGCCGAACCCGAACCGGCCATCCCGTAGCCCGCGTCCCCAACAGCCTTATTGCCATGCAGGTGGCGGGACATCTCATCCCGGAGGGAGAGCTGGAGTGGAACTTCAGCCCGAGTAGAGGCCCCGGCGGTCAACACGCCAACCGGTCAAATACCCGGGCCGAGCTCCGCTTCGACCTGGCGGGATCCCCATCACTGCCCAACGAGCTGAAAGAGCACATGGCGCGGCGGCTCGGCCGGCGCGCCTCGTCGGGCACCATCACCGTCGTGTGTGATGAAACCCGCAGCCAGTACCGCAACCGCGAGATCGCCCTCGCGCGGATGACCGGGCTGCTGGCCGACGCCGCCCACCGTTCCCGTCCGCGCAGCCCGACCCGGCCGACCGCCGCCTCGCGGGAACGCCGGCTGGAGAAGAAACGAAGGCGAAGTGCCCTTAAACGGGACCGAAAAGACCGAACCCAGGGTTCCAGCTAATGATTTCGTTGGTTGGAGCCCCGGGTTCGGGGATTTCCGGGCGTTCAGGGGTTCAGATCGGCCAGTCTGGCCAGGTCGACCTTGCCGAGTTCGGTGCGGGGGATCTCCTCGACCCGAATGAAGCGTTTCGGTACCGCGTTGGGAGCCAGCGCCACCCTGGCTAGGTCTTCGAGTTGGCCGAGGGCGGCCTCGCCGACGTAGACCGCCACTACCGTCTCGCCCCACTCCGGATCGGGACGGCCCAAGACGGCGACCTCCAGGACACCCGGATGGCCGGCGATGACCTCCTCCACCGCCGCCGCATCGACCTTCTCACCGCCGCTGATGATCACCCGGTCGGAGCGGCCGAGCACCTCGATCGACCCGTCAGCGGCGACCCGACCCAGGTCGGCGGTGACAAGCCATGCCCCAGGTTCCCGGACTGATCCGCCCAAGTACCCGGGACTCACCTGCGGACCCCGCACCCGGATGCGGCCAGCGTTATCGGTGTCGATTTCCACGCCGGGCAGGGCGAAAAGACGCGGATCGTCCACCCGGCCGCTTGCCACGACGGCGGCGGTCTCGGTCATCCCATAGGTGGAAATCGCCGGCCACCCGTTCCGATGCGTGGTGGCGAGCAACTCGGAGGGGATCGGGCCTCCCCCGACCACCAGCGCCCTCAGCCGATGACGCGGGGGCGATTCGCCCAACCGCGTGAGATGGGTCGGTACCAACGACGCCAACTCGGCGCCGGCCAGCCCCGCGGGCTCCAATCGGTCCGCCATTACCGCCGTTCCGCCGCTGGCTAGCGCACGGAAGACGACCGAGAGGCCCCCCACATGGTGGAGGGGCAAGACCACCAGCCACCGATCGCCGGGACCGAACCCAAAGAAGGCCGAGGAACCCCTCGCCGCCGACTCCCAGTTGGAGGCCAGCAAGCGAACCCCCTTGGCGCGGCCCGACGAGCCGGAGGTGAAGAGAACCGTCGCCGCCTTTTGGCGATCGCGGGAAGCAACGCTGAGGTGTTGGGCGACCATGGCGGGTGGCCAGTCGGGGCCGACCAGAACCGCCCGGGCGCCGGCGCGGATCACCGCCAACACCTCGACGACGGACTCGATCGTCCGCCGCGGCGCCACCGGCACATCTCCACCCGTTAGCTCGCCGAGGCGCCGGGCCTCCAGATCCACCAAAACATCGGCCCCGGCGAACGTCAACGTGGCCTCGGCGGTCTGCAGGAAGACCTGGTCGCCGAAGTCGGCGGCGGCACGGGCTAGCAGATCGGCCATCGAGTGGCTCGTTACGCTAACCCGGTGATCTCAGAGCACTTCGACCCATCCCTCTGGTTGGCCGTCGATGACTTCACCTTCACCGACATCACCTACCACCGGGCGATAGCTCAAGGCACCGTAAGGATCGCCTTCGACCGGCCGGAGGTACGTAATGCCTTCCGTCCCCACACCGTCGACGAGTTGTACACCGCGCTCGACCACGCCCGGCAATCCCCTGACGTGGGAGTGGTATTGCTGACGGGAAATGGGCCCTCCCCCAAGGACGGTGGGTGGGCGTTCTGCTCCGGCGGTGACCAACGGATTAGAGGCGCCGACGGCTACCAATACGCCGGTGAAGGGACCGAGACCGACCGGGGGCGGCTCGGTCGGCTGCACATTCTCGAGGTGCAGAGGCTGATCCGTTTTATGCCCAAGGTGGTGATCGCCGTTGTCCCCGGGTGGGCGGTGGGCGGCGGGCACTCGCTCCACGTCGTGTGCGACCTCACGCTGGCCTGTGCAGAACACGCCCTCTTCAAACAGACCGACCCCGACGTGGCCAGCTTCGACGGCGGATTTGGTTCGGCCTATCTCACCCGCATGGTCGGTCAGAAGAAGGCGCGGGAGATCTTCTTCCTCGGGCGGAACTACACCTCCGCCGACGCCGCGGCGATGGGGATGGTGAATGCCTCGATACCCCACGCCGATCTCGAGAAGGTGGCGCTCGAATGGGCGGGGACAATCGGCGCCAAGTCTCCCACCGCCCAGCGGATGCTGAAATACGCGTTCAACTCGATCGACGATGGACTGATCGGCCAGCAGCTATTCGCCGGGGAAGCCACCAGGCTGGCATACGCCTCCGACGAGGCCGCCGAAGGTCGGGATGCTTTTCTCGAAAAGAGGGACCCGGACTATCGCCGGTTCCCGTGGCACTTCTAGACAGTGAGCGGAAAGCCAGCGGGTGCCAGCCGCACAGCGGTCTGGTACCAAGCTGCCCGACCCCGCACCTTGACCGCGTCGGTCGTCCCGGTGCTAGTTGGAAGTTCTGTGGCGGTTTGGAACGGGGGGTTCGATCGGAGAGCCTTCTTCCTCGCCTTGGTGGCCGCAGTTGCGATCCAGACCGCCGCCAACTTCGCCAACGATGCCTCCGACGCTGCCCGGGGCGCCGATCCGGCCGAACGGGTAGGGCCGCGTCGCATGGTTGCCGCCGGGTTGATCACCCCCCGCCAGATGTGGACCGCCACCTGGTTAGCGGTGGCGGTCGGCGCAGGTTGCGCCGTCGCGCTGACGATCCTCGCCGGTCCGATCGTGCTTGCCATCGGAGTGGCTTCGGTCGTGGCCATGCTCGGCTATGTCGGTGGCCCCATCCCTTACGGGTACCGGGGCTGGGGCGAGGTCTTCGTGTTCCTTTTCTTTGGGTTGGTCGCCACCGTCGGCAGCCAATACGTCCACGATCAGAACATCGAGCCGCAGACATGGTTCCTGGCTATCCCGGTCGGCATGCTGGCCACTGCCATCTTGGTGGCAAACAATCTGCGCGACCTCGACACCGATGCGCAAGCCCGAAAGAAGACGCTGGCCGTCATCATCGGCCCCGCCAAAACCAGGCTTCTCTACGGTCTATTGGTGCTCGGCGCCCTCGCAGCGGTTGTGATCCTGGCAACCTTTTCCCTCATCTCTCCTTGGACGGTGATCGCTGCGGCGACCACCCCTCTCGCTCTATCCCTTGTCCGCGCCGCCAACCGGGCGGTCGACGCCTCGGATCTGGTCCCGGTGCTCGGCCGGACCTCCCTACTTCACCTGCTGGTGGGATTGGTCCTGGCCGCCGGCACCGTCTACGGACCGATCAGCTAGGGCACCCGCCATCCTCTCGATGCGCCGGGCCACCAGTTGAGGCAGGGCCATTGGCAGGAAATGATCGGCCTCAGGGAGTATCTCCCATCCCGCTCGGCGCAACCGGCCGGCCACCAACCTGACCCGTTCTTCGGGGTAGACGTCGGACTTGGCGCCAGCCAGCACCAACGTCGGGATCTGAACCTCACCGGCCCGCTCCCAGGCGCCGTGGGCGGTCGCCCCCTCGTACACGTCAGACTCGGCTTCGGGGGTGCAGGCCAGGGTGAGGCTCGAGTTGGCTTCGATCAGGCCGCATTCGATATATCCGTCGAGCGCGGCCGGATGCCAGCTCGCAAACGGCGGCTTGGAGGCGAAATTGTCCCGCGCCGCCGCTCGTGAGGCGAACACCCGGCGTCGCTTCAGCACCGCCCGGGAGAGGTGGTTTCCTGACCTCTGGTACGGCGGAGGGAAGAGCATGGGCTCGATGAGGATCAGGGCGGCGAAGGTCCCGGGAGCGAGCAACTCCGCCATCACCAGCGCTGCTCCCCCCATCGAATGCCCGACCCCGATCACCGGCCCCTGTTCGCCTGCGGCCCGGTCTCTTGCCCATTCCCCAAAGGCCCACCAATCGACCGGCAGCGGGATCCGCGGTGACGAGCCGTGATTGGGGAAGTCCCAGGTGATCGTCGCGTACCGGGGGGCGAGCTCGGCCAAGATGGGTCGCCAAACCGCCCCGCAGAAGCCGGTGGCATGGGCGAAGGCGATGGTGGTTCGGATCCGATAACTCCCGGCTTCAGGACCCGGCGCGCAGTTTGAAACGCTGGATCTTGCCGGTGGCCGTGCGAGGAAAGTCCTCGACGAACTCGACCACGTGCGGGTATTGATAGTGGAGCAGGGTCGCTTGGCACCATGCCTGCAGCTCACCGACGAGGCGATCTGCGGGCACGTGTCCGGGAGTCAAGATCACCGACGCCTTGATGCGGGAGGAGTTGTCGATCTGCACGACCACCACGGCCGCTTCCCGCACTGCCTCGTGCTCCATTAGCCGGTTCTCGATCTCGATCGGGCTCACCCAGAGGCCCCCCACCTTCATCATGTCGTCCACCCGACCCTCGTAGACGTAGAACCCCTCGCCGTCGCGGTGGTAGCGGTCACCGGACGCGAACCACCCATCCACCAGCTTGTTGCGGGTGCGTTCGAGCTGATGCCAGTAGGCGGTAAGCGCACTGGGGCCCTTAACCCACATCTCGGCCGGCTCTCCCGATGCAACCACCTGCCCGTCGTCGCCGCGCAGCTCGATCTCGTAACACTCCACCGGCGCGCCCGAGCTTCCCGGCTTGACGCTGCCCGCCCGATTGGAGCAGTAGATGTGGAGCATCTCTGTAGAACCGACTCCGTCGAGGATTTCGATTCCGGTGCGCTGATAGAAGCGTTGCCAGATGTCCGGCGGAAGCGGTTCTGCGGCTGAAATCCCCAGTCGGACCGACGACCAGTCGGTCGCCTCGAAACCAGGATGAGCGAGGAGGGCGTTGTACAGGGCGGGGACGGAGAAGTAGAGGTTGGGATGGTGGGTGTTGACCCGCTCGAGCAAACGATCGGGGGTGGGCCGGCCGGTGAGGTAAACCGAGGTGGCTCCTACCGACAGAGGGAAACTGAGATTGTTCCCGAGGCCGTAGGCGTGGAACATCTTGGTGCTCGAGAAGACAACGTCTTCCTCGGTGATGCCCAGTACCGGCCAGGCGTAGTTGCGGCAGGTAGCGACGATGTCGTCATGGCGATGGATCACACCTTTGGGTGCGCCGGTGGACCCTGAGCTGTAGAGCCAGAAGGCGCCGTCGTCGGCATGCGGTGTCACCGGGTCGAACTCGTCAACGCCGGTGGAGAGCCAGGCATCGAACGATTCGGCCCCGTCGACCGCTGAACCGTTGGCAACGATGAGACGAACTCCGGCCCGTTTGGCCAGCTGCGGCTCGACCACAGGCAGAAAGGCGTTGTCAACGACGGCCGCCACCGCGTAGGAGTCGTCGAGAAAGTAGCCGAAGTCGTCCGGTCGGGCGAGGAAGTTGACGGGTATCGGCACCGCCCCCAGGCGCATCGCCCCGAGGAACGCCGCCGGGAAAGCCGGAGTGTCGTCGAGCACGAGGAGGATTCTCTCCTCGCGGCGTATCCCCAGGTCGGACATTCGGGCGGCCGCCCGGCACACCGATCGGTAGAGGTCGCCGAAGGTCAGCCGGTCGTCGCCGGCGGTAATGATGGCCACCCGCTCGGAGCGACCCGCCTCCAAATTGTCATCAACGAGAGTGCTGATGTTGGCAGTGGTCTGCATAGGTAGCGCCGGTCTGCGTGGGCGGCGCAGCCGGACAGGCTAACCAGCCGCCCAAACGGAGCGAACCCGGGGTTCCAGTCGACGATATCGTTGGTTGGAACCCGGGGTTCGCTGGATGACGTCTCAGCCGGGAACCTTGACGTATTCGAATTCGACCGGCTGGCCGAGGATTCCCTTGGAGGGCCGGGCGATCCAACTTGCGAACTCGCCAACCTCGTAGTGGGGTCGCATCAATTCGGCGATGAAGGCGGCATCGTCGGCGGTTGGCAGCCAGTCCTTCAGCATCGCCCGATGGTCGTCGGCGGCCAGCACCTCGCCATCCGGGTCGACCGGCAAGCGGGCGAACTCCCCCACCGCCCGGTTGAAGGCGACGTGGGCCAGCCGCAGCTCGAAGTTGATGCCCGCCTCGGCGATGTCACGATTCCACCGGCGGACGCCGCCCAAGCAGTCCTCCATGAAGTCATCACGCAGCCGGGCGTTGAGAGCGTTGAGGGCCGGCACCGGCTCGGACCCGAAGCCGTCGCTGGTCAGCCTCATCACTGGGTAGGTGGCCCCGTGCAGTTGGTGATCGTCGTCGAGTTGGTCTTCGTGGTAGCGGCCTTTGAGGCCGGCGCTGAAGAAGTTGGCGGCATTGGTGGACTCCTCCGAACCGAACAGGTCGAGGGTGAGCGAATAGTGGAGATTCATCTTCCTCTGGATGAGCGGGAGGTCGATGACCCCTCGCGAGCGCACTCGGTCGACGTCGTAAGGGTCATCGATCCCGGCTGCTTTCATCGCCTCGGCCGTACGACGGATGATCCTCCCGCAGCCGGTGTCCCCTACGAACATGTGATGGGCCTCTTCCGCCAGCATGAACCGGCAGGTTCGGGAGAGAGGATCGAACCCGGACTGGGCCAGCGCCTCCAGCTGCATCTTGCCGTCGCGGTCGGTGAAGAAGGTGAACATGAAGAACGACAGCCAGTCGGGGGTGGCCTCGTTGAAGGCACCGAGGATGCGGGGCTGCTCATCGCTACCCGAGCGCCGGCGGAGAAGCTCCCCGGCCTCCTCCCGTCCATCCCGACCGAAGTACTTTTGCAAGAGGTAGACCATCGCCCAAAGGTGGCGACCTTCCTCCACATTGACCTGGAACAGGTTGCGAAGGTCGTAGAGGGAAGGGGCGATCTTGCCGAGCATCCTTTGCTGCTCGACCGAGGCCGGTTCGGTGTCGCCCTGCACGACGATCAGTCGGCGAAGCAGCGCCCGGTATTCGCCCGGCACCTCCTGCCACACCGGTTCTCCGTGATGGTCGCCGCAGGGGATCACCCTCCCCTCCTCGGGATGGGCAAGAAGAATCCCCCACCGATATTCGGGCATCTTCACGAAACCGAACTTGGCCCACCCACTCTTCTCGACGCTGATGGCGGTGCGCAGCCAAACATCCGCGGTTTGGAATCCATCAGGACCCATGTCCATCCACCAGTCGAGGTAGCCGGGGTGCCAGGCCTCCAGCGCCTTCTGGAGTTTGGGATCGGTGCCGAGGCCCACGTTGTTCGGTATTAGAAGGTCGTAGTCGACGGCTTCGCTCAACTCAGGTTCTCCTTCGATCGAGTCCGGGGCGGCGGCCGGTGCCGTAGGAGCGCAACGTCCCTTCCGGCCCGGAGGCGTTGGGTCGATAGAAGACCCAGTTCTGCCAGGCGGTCAACCGTCCGAATATCTTGGTTTCCATGGTCTCGGGACCGGCGAGGCGGAGGTTGGCCTCCATCGCGGTCAGCGCATCCGGACTGAAGGCGCCCCGCTCTTCCAGAAACAGCCGGATCTCGTCATCCCAGTCGATGTCGTCGAAGGCAAACGTCGCCAGGCCGAGGTCGACGGCCGTCTCGGCCCCGAGATCTTCCCCCACCCTCTTCTCCACCTTGGCGAGGTCGTCGACCCTGCCCCAGAAGCGAGTGGACAGACGGGACATACCGTTACCCATCGGTAGTGCCCCCAGGTTCATCGGGGTCAAGCGCAGCCGGGGGCTATCGGCATCGTTGCCGAGGTGGACGAAGACCCGGTCGGAAGCGAAGGGGATCTCGGCGAGGAGTCCGATAAAGCAGCTCCCCTCTTCGATCAGGGTGACCACCGAACGGGCGGTCATGTCGAGTCGCTTCCAGGTGCGGTTGACATAGAGGGTCACCTCGCGCACAAGCCAGTCGCCGGCCTCGGCGAGAAGAAAGGCGTCGTGGGCCGCCACAAGCTCCCGATCACCCACGGTACGGAAGATGAGGGTTCCGATCTCGGTCTCGTTCAGTCGAAGGTGGAGCAGGGCGTCGTCGAGCTCGCGGGTGAACCCGAGCGGCCAGAACTTGACGCCGAGAGCAGCGACCCCGGACGGCGTCGGCGGAGGCGCATCCCCGGGGCCGGCGATGGTGATCGCCGCAGTTCGAAGGCCGCGATTGATCTCGACGGTGATGTTCTGGTATCGGATCTGGTCACCATCGATCGTTCGGGACACCTCGCCCAAGTCGATGCCACCGCCGGACGGCCGGTCGCTGCGGATGGCAGCGGCGCGGCCCCGTTCCAGCGCCTCGGCGTTGAAGCGGGAGCGGGCGATCAGCTCGTCGACCAGATTCCACTCGACCGCCCTTCGCCCTTTGACACCCTCTTCGGTCGTACACAGCACATCGGCTCGGTCGCGCAGCACGTGGCGCTTGTCGGTCAGCCGGGTAAGCCCGCCGGTCCCGGGGAGCACTCCCAAAAGCGGTACCTCGGGGAGGGAGACCGCCGCCGAGCCGTCATCGACCAGCAATATCTGATCACATGCCAACGCCAGCTCGTAGCCTCCCCCGGCCGCGGTGCCGTTGATGGCGGCGATGTAGGTCTGTCTCGACTTTTCGGTCGCCTCCTCGATCCCGAGGCGGGTTTCGTTGGTGAACTTACAGAAGTTCACCTTGAGACCGTGGGCCGCCTGGGCCAGCATCCCAATGTTGGCTCCGGCGCAAAAGACCCGCTCCTTGCCGGACTCGACCAGCACCGCTCCCACCTCTGGGTGCTCGAAGCGGAGGCGCTGGACGGCGTCGGCCAGTTCGATGTCGACCCCGAGGTCGTAGGAGTTCATCTTGAGTTCGTAGTCTCCGAGTCCGCCCGCCTCGTCCACATCCAGCACCAAGTGGGCGATGGGAGGGTCGATCGACAGCCGCCAGTGCCGGTATCGGCTCGGGTGGGTGCGAAAGTCGATCATTGATTCCGAGGATAAGCCTCGCCACCGGTTCTTGGCACCCGGCGCGTGCATCCGGCTGAAGCAGTAGCTTTTGTAGCCATGGGTCACGTGCTCGACTTTGCCGAAGGCGACGCGACCATGCGCGACTTGTTGGGCGGAAAGGGCGCCGGTCTGGCGGAAATGACCAGGCTCGGCCTTCGAGTGCCACCGGGTTTCACCATCACCACCGACGCCTGCCGTTGGTACATGGAACACGGCGAAGTCCCCGCGGAGCTGTGGAAGCAGGTCGATGAGGCCATGGCGCGGCTGGAGGACCAGACCGGGCGGACCTTTGGGAGCGGTCCGGTGCCCCTGCTGGTGTCGGTCAGGTCGGGTGCCAAGGTGTCGATGCCGGGGATGATGGACACCATCCTCAACTTGGGGATCAACGATGAGGTAGTGCAGGCTCTGACCAAGTGGACCGATGACGAACACTTCGCCTGGGATGCCTGTCGACGCTTCATCCAAATGTACGGCGAGGTGGTGCTGTCGGTCCCGGACAAAGAGTTCGAAGAGGTCCTCGCCGACCTGAGGGCCACCCGCCAGGTTGAGAGTGAGGCGGCGCTCGGTGCCGACGACCTGGCTCATGCCGCCCGCCGCTTCGGTGAGATCATCACCTCCCACACCGGTCATCCGCTCCCCGACAACCCCCGTGAGCAGCTGCGGGGGGCGATCACCGCCGTTTTCAAGTCGTGGACGAACAAACGCGCCAACGATTACCGACGGCTTAACGGCATACCCGACGATCTCGGCACCGCTGCCAACGTGCAGATGATGATCTTCGGTGATCTCGGCGAAGACTCCGGCACTGGTGTCTGTTTCACCAGGGATCCCAACACCGGGGAGAGACGTCCCTACGGCAGCTATCTCGCCCAGGCCCAGGGAGAAGACGTCGTCGCCGGGATCCGCAACACTGCCACCCTCGACGACCTGGCCGGGATCCACCCCCGGTGCCACGCCGACCTGCTGGCGGTGATGGACGGCCTCGAACGCCACTACACCGACATGTGCGACATCGAGTTCACCATTGAGAAGGGGCAGCTGTACATACTCCAGACCAGGGCAGGGAAGCGGGCCGCGCCGGCGGCGGTGAAAATCGCCGTCGATCTGGTCGCCGAGGGCCTAATCGACCGAGCGACGGCTATCGGCCGCATCGACCCGGCCGAGCTGGAGCAGCTCGATCGCAAACGGATCGACACCGTCAAGGCCGCCGGTGCCATAGCCAGGGCACTGGGGGCCAGTCCTGGATCGGCGGTAGGCAAGGCAGTGTTTAGCGCCGACCGGGCCGAACAGCTCGGCGCCGCCGGTGAGGCGGTGATCCTCGTCCGCCCGGAAACCAAACCCGACGACATCCACGGCATGGCCGCCGCCCAGGGCATCCTCACCGCCCTCGGAAGCGGGGGCAGCCACGCCGCCGTTGTAGCCCGGGGAATGGGTAAACCGGCGGTGGTGGGTACCACCGGGTTGTTGGTGGATGAGGAGAGTGGTCGGGCCAAGTTGGGATCCCACGAGATCAGGGAAGGTGATCTCATCACCATCGACGGGACCACCGGCAACATCTATTTGGACTCACAGCCTCTCATCGAACCGGCCCCGGTCCCCGAGCTCCAGGCCCTGCTTCATTGGGCCGACGAGATCCGCACCCTCGGGGTACGGGCCAACGCCGATACACCCGAAGACGCCGTCATTGCCCGGCGGGGGGGAGCGGAGGGGATTGGGCTGGCCCGCACCGAGCACATGTTTCTGGGAGAGCGAACTGCCGTCGTTCGCAAGATCATCCTGACCCGCGACCAGGCCACCCGCGACTCTGCCCTGGCAGAGTTAAGGGCGCTCCAGGTCGCCGACTTCGAAGGCCTGCTCGAGGCGATGGACGGGTTGCCGGTCGTGATTCGGTTGCTCGACCCTCCTCTCCACGAGTTTCTTCCCACCCGCCTCGAACTCGAACAGGAGATGCACCGACTGATCCCCCTACGCCAGAGCATCGCCCAGTTGCAGGAGATGTCCGCTCAGGTCGAGCAGTGGGAAGAGCACAACCCGATGATGGGTTTGCGCGGGGTGCGGCTCGGGCTGATGGAGGCTGACATTTACCGCATGCAGGTAGAAGCGGCCTTGGAGGCCGTCGTCCACCGCAGGCGAGCGGGCGGCGACCCCCATCTTGAGATCATGATCCCGCTGGTCGGCGCGCCGGAAGAGCTACGCCGAATGAAGACCCTGGTCGAGGAAGAACTCGTCAAGGTCGCCCGTCTGAACGGTGAGAAGTTGATGGTGCCGGTGGGAACGATGATCGAGCTCCCCCGGGCGGCGCTGGTGGCGGGCGAACTGGCGAAGGAGGCCGACTTCTTCTCGTTCGGGACCAACGACCTCACCCAGATGACCTACGGGCTGTCCCGCGACGACGCCCAGACTCGATTCCTCGACAAGTACATCGAAGAGGGCATCCTCCCCAACAACCCGTTCCAAACCCTCGACACCGAGGGCGTCGGACGGCTGGTCCGGGTGGCCACCCGGGAGGGCAAAGAGGCCAACGCCGAATTGATCGTTGGCGTATGCGGCGAACATGGCGGCGACCCCGACTCGATCAAGTTCTGCCGGACGGTGGGGCTCGACTACGTGTCTTGCAGCCCACCCCGGGTCAAGGTGGCGCGGTTGGCTGCCGCCCAAGCCGAGTTGACCGCCCAGTTCAGGGACGATTGACCCCCGGGTTGCGCGGGGTTCCTTGGCGTCCTCGGTGGCGGCGATGAGCGTCGATGGCGTTGATTAGGTCTTCGATCCCCAATCCGCTCAACGCCGACGCCGCCACCACCGGTGGGATCCAACTCGACCGAGCCCCCAACGCCAGGGCCTGTTCGAGATAGGTCACTGACCGGCCGGGATCGGCCAGGTCGGACTTGTTGATGCA
>JBQTHI010000058.1:0-24489 GCA_052390035.1 Actinomycetota bacterium
CTTCGTCGTCGCCAGCCCGGTCCATATCAGCTCCAGGCGGCGATTGCTGCCGTCCACGCCCACGCGGAGGCGGCCGTGGACACCGACTGGATGCAGATCGCCGCCCTCTACGGGGAACTCGGCCATCACCAGCCTTCACCGGTGATTGCCCTCAACCAGGCGGTGGCCGTGGCGATGTGGCGTCGTCCCCAGGCTGGGCTGGCGTTGATCGGTCCGCTGGCTGACCGCCTCGATCAGTACCGGCCATTCCATGTCGCTCGAGCCGATCTGCTCGCCAGGATGGGACGGAAGGACGCCGCGGCCGCGAACTACCGACAGGCGCTGGCGCTTCCCGGCAATAACGTCGAAGACCGGTACTTGCGGCGCCGGTTGGATGAGTTGGGCGGAGCTCCCGATTAGGCGTGTTCGGGGACTGGGCGCTCGATACCGGCGATGCTGTACGCCTCGGGTTCGTCGAGGGTCTCTTTGTCGAGCAGGGCGCCGGCGAGGGCATCGAGTTGGGGCCGGTGCTCCTTGAGGGTGGTCACCGCCTGGTCGTAACACTCGTCGACGATGCGCCTGACTTCGTCGTCGATCAGCTCCTGGGTCTTCTCGGCGACCTCGGAGCGGACGAAGGGGTCGCGGTTGTCGTCGAAGACAGTGACCGGGCCGATGAGGTCGGACATCCCCCACTTGCCCACCATCGAACGGGCGATCCTGGTCACTTGCACCAAGTCGTTTTCCGCCCCGGTGGTGATGGTTCCGAAAACCACCTCTTCGGCCGCCCTTCCTCCCAAGGCGCCGATGATCCGCCCCCGCAGGTAGTCGCGGTCGTAGGCGTAACGGTCGGAGTCCGGTGATTGGAAGGTGACGCCGAGGGCGCGGCCGCGGGGGATGATCGAGATCTTGCGGACCGGGTCGGCGCCGGGCTGGAGCATTCCCAGCAGGGCATGCCCCGACTCGTGGTAGGCGGTCCGCTCCTTCTCGTCCTGGCTCATCATGATTTGCCGCTCGGTCCCCAGCACAATCTTCTCGAGGGCGTCGGTGAAGTCGGGCTGCAGCACCCGATCGTGGTTGCGGCGGGCGGCCATCAGTGCAGCTTCGTTGACGAGATTACGAAGGTCGGCGCCCACCATCCCGGGGGTGGTGGAGGCGATCGCCGAAAGGTCGACTTCGGGCCCCAGCGGCACCTTGCGGGTATGAACCCCGAGAATCGCCAGCCGGCCGCGTTGATCGGGAGGGCTGACCACCACCTGCCGGTCGAACCTCCCCGGCCTCATCAGGGCGGGGTCGAGGATCTCGGGGCGGTTGGTGGCGGCAATGACGATGACCCCTTCCGATCCGGTGAAACCGTCCATCTCGGTGAGGATCTGGTTGAGGGTCTGCTCACGCTCGTCGTGGCCGCCAAAGGACACCCCTCCGCCGCGGGCCCTTCCGATGGCATCGAGCTCGTCAATGAAGATGATGGCCGGCGCCACCTTCTTGGCCTCGTTGAAAAGATCCCGGACCCTGCTCGCCCCGACGCCGACCACCATCTCGATGAACTCCGACGCCGACATCGAGAAGAAGGGAACGTCGGCTTCTCCGGCGACGGCGCGGGCGAGCAGGGTCTTTCCGGTCCCGGGTGGTCCAGACAGCAACACCCCCTTGGGTATCGCTCCGCCGAGCTTGGTGTACTTCTGGGGGTTCTTGAGGAAGTCGACGATTTCGGTCAGTTCCCCTTTGGCATCGTCGATCCCAGCCACGTCCTCGAAGGTGGTGCGCTGGCCACTCGCCTCGAAGAGTTTCGCGCGACTCCGGCCGAGGCTGCCGATCCCGCCGATGGCCGATCCCGCTCTCCGCCACATCGCCACGAACAGCCACAACAACAGGAGGGTGGGGCCGAAACCGAACAGCAGCTGCTGCCAGAACGGGGCCTGCTCGGGGTCGACCGCCGAGATCTCGACCCCGTTGCCGCGCAGGGTGTCGACCAGCTGATCGTCTGCCCAGGAGGGGCGAACGGTGGCGAACAGCTCCGAGGTCACCTCGGGGTTCTCGGGGTCGGGTTGGGACTCGTTGAATCTGCCCTGAATGGTGTCGCCCTGCGAGAAAACCGTTTCCACCTGGCCGGCCTCGACCGAGTCGAGAAACTGGGTATAGGACAGGTTGATCCGCGGCTCGCGGAAGAGAAGTGAGGTCAAGTACCAGTTGATTCCAAAAAGGATGGCGGCGATCAGAATGATCCGCCGATTGGGCGGCCTTCGCAGGAAAGACTGGGGCTGGTCGGCCTGGTCCTTGCCGGGGGGAACGCCCTCGACCTTCCAGCCGGGCGGACGTGGCTTTTCGGAGGCCTGGCGCGCGGTCATCTGAGGGTGGAGCCTACCCAGGACCCAACCGTTAGTCCCGAGTGCGCCTACTCGCGGCTGCCTACTCTCCCCCTCGTGATCTCCAACGCCCGGATCCTCGGAATGCTCGCCGAGATGGCCCGGCTGATCGCGCTCGACGAGGGTTCACCGCAGGCCTTCAAGGTGCGCGCCTACGAGAACGCCATCCACGGCATCGAAGGTCATCCCTCCCAGGTCGCCCTCCTTGATCAGGAGCAGATGGTGTCGATCAAGGGGGTGGGGGCGTCCATCGCCACACGCATCCGCGAATATGTCGAGACCGGCACCGTCGCCCGTCTCGATGAACTGCGGGCCAAATATCCGCCGGCGCTGGTCGAGCTGCTGAAGGTTCCGGGTCTGGGGCCGAAGACCCTCAAGCTCATCCGGGCTGAGCTCGGGGTCGAAAATCTCGACGATCTGAAGGCTGCCATCGACCGCCAGGCCCTGCGCGAGGTTGCTGGCCTCGGCAAGACCACCGAGGAGAAAATCGCCAAGGCGATCGAACGGCTCGGCCTGCACGGTAAGGACCGAAGGACGCCGATCGCCGAGGCACTTCCGGTAGCCGAAGGTCTCGCCATCGAGCTGGGTGCCATCGATGGGGTGGAAAGAGTGATGTGGTGTGGAAGCTTGCGGCGCTTCGCCGAGACGATCGGCGATGTCGACCTGGTGGTGGCCGCCACCGATCCGGCGTTGGTGATGACCGCCGTCGCCCACCATCCCTTGGCGGCCGAGGTGGTGGCGGCCGGGGACACCAAGAGCTCGATCCTTCTCCGGGGTGGTCTGCAAGTCGACGTACGGGTGGTGCGTCCCGACCAATACGGCGCAGCGCTCCTCTACTTCACCGGTTCCAAGTCGCACAACGTCGCCCTTCGCCAGCGAGCCATCGACCGCGGTTGGCTCCTCAACGAATACGGGCTGTTCGAAGGGGAAAAGGTGGTGGCCTCGATGGACGAGGAGGCGATCTACTCCAACCTCGGTCTTCCTCTCATCCCGCCTCCATTGCGCGAGAACTCGGGTGAGATCGAAGCGGCCGCCGCCGGGTCGCTTCCCGACCTGGTCACCCTCGAGGCGATCAAGGGCGACCTCCACTTCCACTCGGATCGCTCCGGTGACGGGCGGTCGACTCTCGAGGAGATGGTCGCCGCCGCCGCCGGCCGGGGCTACCAGTACCTGGCGATCACCGAACACGGCGAAGACCTCGCCATCAATGGCTCGAGCCGCCAGCAGATGTTGGCCCATCAAGGCCGGATCGCCGACCTTGGCGCCCGCTTCCCCGACATGAGGCTGCTCTACGGATGTGAACTCAACATCGGTCCCGACGGCGGGCTCGACTATGACGCCGAGTTCCGGCTCGGTTTCGACTGGTGTGTGGCTTCGGTCCACTCCCACTTCGATCTCTCTCCCGACCAGCAGACCGCCCGCGTCTTGAAGGCGATGGCCGATCCGGCGGTCAACGCCATTGGCCACCTGACCGGGCGTTACATCGGGCGGCGGCCGGGGATCGAGATCCATCTCGAACCGGTGTTGGAGGGGTTGGCCATTTCGGGGGTGGCGCTCGAAGTCAACGGCGCCCTCGATCGTCTCGATGCCTCGGCTGAGGTCATCCGGATGGCTATTCAGAGGGACGTCAAGCTGGTGATCTCGACCGACTCTCACCACACCTCGGATCTGAAGCGAATGGCATACGGGGTAGCCCATGCCCAACGTGGCTGGGCCGGCATCGACAACGTTGCCAATACCCTCTCGGCCGACCAGTTCGTCGCGTTCTCCCGCTCCCGTCGCTGACAGGAGCAGAGAGCCACGCCCGTAATACGCGGTATACTTGCTGTATGACAATGCTCAGCTTTCGAGTAGACGAGGCGGAGGCGGCTGATGTTCAACATTGGGCGGAGCGGCTCGGCGTTGATCGTTCCGAGTTGCTGCGGGTGGCTCTCCATCGTCACCTGGTGAGACTGCGAGCCGAGGTTGACATCGAGGCCTGGATGAAGAACCCTCTCACCGCCAACGAAAACACCTTGGCCGACGCGGCGGATTGGGGCCCGGCCGAGGACTGGTCGGATTGGACCGATGAAGCGGGGTGACATCTGGTTCGCCGCAACCCCGGGCGGTGATCGACCGGTTTTGGTTCTTACTCGCGATCCGGCTGCGGCGCGTATCGGCGCTGTCGTTGTGTCAGCGTTGACCCGGGTGCGGCGCGGAATCGTCTCAGAACTGGCATTGACTCCTGAGCAAGACGGCGTACCTACCGAGTGTGTCGCCAGTTTCGACAACCTGCACACCTTGCCAGCGGCATCGTTCCGGCGTCTCGTTACGCAGCTGGGACCAGTCCGAATGGCCGAGGCGTGCGGTGTGCTTCGGGACTCCTTGGACTGCTGAACAAAACCGCGCCTTCTGTTCCGAAGCTGAATCGTCGGGGGTGAACCTGCCGTCGGTAGAGCCGCCATCGCCCAATTGGTTCGAGGCGTCTAAGGCCCGGAGCCGGGTTGGGGGCACTCCATATACTCCGTGGCCCCCTCGTCTGGAACCATCCTGTCCGACTTGATTCCGTTCGGAGCCGCGACCACGGCCCTGCTCGCCTTCGCGGCGTCTCGCTTCTACCGGCGCCGGGTGATGGCCTCGGGGGTTGGCCCGGACGCCACCGTCGAAGTGGTTTCGCAGGTCGACGACGAGGTGGGCCGCTTTTTCAGGTCTCAGCTTCGGCTCGTCGGGGGATGCCTGGTGGTGGGAGCCGCACTTCTTTGGACATTTGCGCCGGGGACCTGGGTTTCGGCGTCGGCTTTCGCCTTCGGGGCAATGTTGGCGGGGTGGGTGTGGTGGACCGGTGCCCGATCGGCCACCGCCGCCGGCGCCCGGGTCACCGAGGGCGGTCGTCAGGGTGGGGTGGCTCGAGCCATGTTGCTCGCTGCCCGGGGCGGACTCATCCCCGGACTCACCGCCGCCGCGGCGGCGATCGCCGCCGTCCTGGCCGGCGTGCTGCTCGTTGACGTCATCCTCGAACGGTCGGCCCAGCCTGCGGCTTTGGTGGCGTTGATCATGGGGGCATCGGTGATTTCGCTGGTTTTCCGTATCGGGGGCGGCATCTACACGAAGGCTTCCGATATCGGCGCCGACCTGGGGGGAAAGATCGAAGCGGGCATGAACGAGGACGATCCGTCCAATCCCGCCGCGGTGGCTGACACGGCCGGCGATGTGATCGGGGGAGTGATCGGATCGGGCGTCGACCTCTTCGAGTCCTTTCTCGCCGGGATGTTGGGTGCTGCGGCCTACGCCGTTCTGGCCTTCGGGGACAACGGTCCGGGTCTGGCGGCGTTCGTCGTGGCCGTGGGGGCGATTGGCCTGGTGGGCTCACTGGCCGGCCTCATGCTGGTCAATCCGGGCGGCGACAACCTCGCCTCCAGCCTCTCCTGGGCGGCCCTGGCGGCCGCAGCGCTGACCGGCCTGGGGGCGCTGACCCTGGCGGCGGCCGGCCCGCCCGCAGTTGCCGTCGCCCATCGGCTGGGGCTCGGTCTGGCCGCAACCATCGGAGTCGCTCTCGGCTGGACGATCGGACGCATCTCGGAGTGGTTCACGTCCGACCACTACAAGACGGTCAAAGAGGTCGCTCGACAATCGCAGACGGGCGACGCCACCTTGATCATTGGCGGTTTGGCCGCCGGAATGCGGTCGGCGGCGGTCACCGCCACGATCATCGCCTCTGGCCTGGCCGCCGCCTTTGCCGCCGGCCGTTGGGCGATCGGCGCTGGCGGCGGGATGTTCGGCATCGTGCTGGCAGCGGTCGGGGCGGTGGCTCCGCTGGGGATCGCCGCCGGGCTAGGGGCGTTTGCCGCCATGACCGATACCGCCGCCGGAGTGGCCGCCCTGAGCGATCCCAACCCCGAGGTTCGCCAGGCCACCTCCGGCCTGGCGGCGGTGGGGGCGGCAGCGGCAGCCGGCGGCCGGGGATACACCACCGGTATCGCGGCGGTGGTGGGGGTGGCGGTGCTCGCCCTGCTCGGCGAGGCCGCCAATTTCGACCCGGTTGATCTGGTCCGGCCACCGACCCTGGTCGGGATGGTGGCGGGCGCCATCTTTCCGCTTCTGTTTACCTCCTTCAACCTCAACTCGGTCGGCCGATCGGCCGCCCGGATCATCGGCGAAGTCCGGCGTCAGCTCGATGAGATCCCCGGCCTGCGCCAGCGCCAGCCCGGTGTCCGTCCCGACGCCGGGGCCTGCGCCGAGCTCGCTACCTCGCTTGCCACCAGGGAGGTGGTGGCGCCATCGGTGGTGGTCCTCCTCGTCCCGATCGGCCTCGGATTCATCTCCCGTGAGGTTCTTTCCGGATTCCTCCTGGCGGCCATCGTCACCGGGTTTCTTCAGGCCATCTTCCTGGTCAACACCGGAGGGGTGTGGACCGGAGCCAACCGGTTGATAGAGGCCGGCGCCTTCGGTGGGAGCGGCTCCGACTCTCACCGAGCCGGACTGACCGGAGACAGCGTCGGCGACCCGCTCAAAGACGCCGCCGGACCAGCCCTCAACGTCGCTCTCAAGACGATGGCCATCGTGGCGGTGCTGACCGTGCTCAGCATGGGTAGATAGATGGCGCAGGAAACGTCAGAGCTCTGGTTGGTGCGGCACGCCGAGAGCGCCGCCAACGCAGCACGAATCTGGCAGGGCCGAACCGATGGACCGTTGAGCGACGTCGGCCGGGATCAGATAGCGGCGCTTGGCCAACGACTGCGGCCAGTCGGATTTGACTTGGTCCTGTCGTCGCCTCTGCGCCGGGCCCGGGTGACAGCGGAGGGATTGGGGTCGCCGGAAATTGAGCGGGACCTGATCGAAATAGATCTCGGGTTCTGGGAGGGCATGAGTCAGCGGGAATTGACCGCTGCCCATCCATCCGAGGTCGAGGCCCTCGCCCGGGGTGAGCCGATCCGATTGGGCAGACGCGGCGAGACCAGACTCGAGGTGGCGACCCGCGCCCTTGGCTTCGTCGAGCGGACATTCAACCGGCTCGGCCCCGGTCGGCGCGCTCTGGCCATCACTCATGGCGGTCTGCTCGAGGCCTTGATCGAACACTTCGTCGGCCGCCACCAAAGTGGTCGTCGGGCGGTCCCAGTACCCGACAACACGTCGATCAGTCGGCTCGTGCGATATGCGGGGCGGACTCGATTGGCGTCGTTCAACGACGCCGCTCATCTCGGACGTCGAGTACGGATCATCGACTTTGCCTTGGGCGCCGGATCGTCGGTGCTGGCGCTTCACCTTCCCGACCGCTACGG
Source organism: Actinomycetota bacterium (assembly GCA_052390035.1). Classification (GTDB taxonomy): domain Bacteria; phylum Actinomycetota; class Acidimicrobiia; order Spongiisociales; family ZC4RG35; genus JBQTHI01. The sequence goes on from JBQTHI010000058.1 coordinate 7,601, forward strand.
AACCCCCGACGTTGAGGGCCGTCAGACCGGCGAGTCATGGGAAAGGTTTGTGCAACGGATTGGCCAATCGTTGTCAGCCGTCGATGCCACCCCCGGCCACATCACCGACATCGCCACCCATGGCGATGTGATACGCGCCTACCTCTCTTCCTGGTCGGGTAAGGGCCGATTGGCGGCGTCCCGGCTGCAGACCCCGGGACGGCGGTCGGTCACCCACATCATCATCGGCCCCGAAGATCCGCTTCTCGCCGACTTCGGTACCAGTAGGCCGGTGGAATCATTAGAAGCCACATGACCGCTCGATACGACTCCCGCCGGTACGCCCTGGTCAATCGCTGGAACCCCCGCAATCTGGAAATCATTCGTGACTGGTTGGCGCCCAATCCTGGCGATCGGGTGCTTGATGTCGGCTGCGGCAAAGGCCATCTGGTCAACGCCCTGGTTGGTCTTGGTGTCGACGCCGAAGGGATCGATCTCAATCCCAACGCCGCCGAGATCGCCGTGACTCGGGTACGGACCATGTCAGCGACCCGGCTGGATTATGCAGACGCCTTCTTCGATGCAGTCGTTTCATTTCATGCCATCGAGCACATTCCCCAGGTAACCGAGGCCATCGCCGAGATGAGCCGGGTGGTCCGGCCGGGCGGCAAGGTGCTACTGGTCTATCCGGCCGAACCGGTTCGGGGCCTCTACGCCGTTCCTACCTCCATCATCCTGCACGGGACCCCATTTCGGGCCCGCCACGTCCATGTTCACAAGCTCAACCGTCTCAAGGTGAAGGCGCTGGCCGAGCGGGCCCATCTTGACGTAGAGCGCTCGGCGCTCCGCCTCTGGCCGTCTCCCGAATACGCCACCCTGGCGGTTCGGCGAGCGGGTCCATAACGGGAAGGAGGTCCCAGGGCGAGATGCACTCAAGGCTGGCCGTCGTCTTGCTGGCGGCCGGGTCGGGGAGCCGTTTCGGCGGGGAAGCCAACAAGGTCCTTCAAGATGTGGGCGGCCATCCCCTGCTCTGGTACCCGCTCGATACTCTTCGAACCCTTTCCGTGGCCGGTTCTCTCACCCTGGCCAAGGTGGTAGTCGTCATGAAGGAGGAGCATCGGGGCCTGTTGAGCGACCTCCTCGCCAGCTTCCCGGATCTTTCCGCATCGCTGGTCCTCGGTGGCCCCACTCGCCATCAAAGCGAGGCCAACGGGATCGACTCTATGGCGGACGACATCGTGGAAGATCTGGTCGACCTGGTTGCCGTCCACGACGGTGCCCGACCTTTCATGTCGAGCCGCCTGCTTACTTCCTGCCTCCAAGCCGCCGATCGGGTTGGCGGCGCCGTTCCCGGTCTGCCGGCGCCGACGCCCCTCTTCAGCTTGGACGGACCAACCGTTAAGCCAGGGGCCGGGGACAACCTGTTCGCCGTCCAGACCCCCCAGGTCTTCCGGTCGAAGGCGCTCCTCGCCGCTTACCGGGCGGCCGACCGGGAGGGGGTCGATACCTCCGAAACGGTTGAGCGTTTCGGCTCGCTGTCGCTGGAAGTGGTCCCCGCCGATCCCCGCAATATCAAGGTGACCTATCCATCAGATGTTGTTGTCGCCGAGGGCTACGCCCGCCGGTGGAGATCAGGCGCCTGGCTGGATTAGGCCCAGGGCCTGCTTAGTGCGCCCGGTGTTTCCACATCCACCACCAAAGCAACCCGTGGGCGGTGATGCCGGCGCCGAGCACCACGGCTACCTCGGGGTAACCCACAATCAGGGCGACGATCGAAGCCACCACCGCCCCCGCCACCAGCGTGACTCGAACACCGTTGAGGGGTCCAAACATCACGTCCTCTTTCGAGCCTTTGGCCGATTGCCAGTCGCCTTTTTGCCAATCACCTTTTTGCCAATCACCTTTTTGCCAGTCACCTTTTTTGCCGTTGCTTGCCGCCTGGCTGGCTTGTCGCCTTCCGACTCGACCCGGGAGCGGCGGGCGGCCAGCAACTCCTGGGCCCGCTCAAGGGTGATCGTCTCGGGGTTGTCGGAGGTCCGCAAAGACGCATTGATGTCCCCGTCGGTGATGTACGGCCCATAACGGCCGCTCCGCACCAAGATCTTCTTCCCGTCGGGAGACTCTCCGATTTGCCGCCCCGGGTCGACAGTGGCGGTCCGACCTCGGGGCGCCCGGAAGAGGGCGCCGGCCTCCTCGACCGAGACGGTGAACAGTTCTTCCTCGGATGGCAGCGATCGCCGCTCATCGCCCCGGCTGAGATAGGGTCCATACCTTCCGTTCTGGGCAAAGATCTCTTCACCGGTTTCCGGATCCGTGCCCACCAACCGTGGCAGCGACAGGAGTTTGATGGCCTGATCCAGCGACAAGTCGTCGAGGCTCATCCTTTTGAGAAGTGACGACGTCTTCGGTTTCGTCTTGCCGGCGGATTCACCCAATTGGACGAAAGGACCGAAACGGCCCGTCCGGCCCAAGACGACCAGACCCGACTCGGGATCGGTACCCAGAATCTTGTCACCTGCGGGTTGTTCATCCAGCAACGCGATGGCCTTCTCCAGGGTGAGCTCGTCGGGGGCAAGGTCATCGGGTATCGAAGCTCTTTGTTCGTCGCGCTGGATGTACGGACCGAACTTTCCGACCCGAACCGTGACCGGCGCCCCCTCATGCTCGCCAAGGAGGATGGAGTTGATCTGGCGGGCGTCGATCCCCTCCAGCCGGTCGGCCACCTGCCGTTTGAGTCCATCGCTTCCCGAATAGAATCGGGACAGCCAAGGCGCCCTCTCCTCTTCCCCGTCGGCGATCTGGTCGAGGTCGTCCTCCATACGGGCGGTAAAGGCATAGTCGACGAGATTCGGAAAGTGTTCCTCCAGCAGCGTGACCACCGCAAAGGCGGTGAAGCTGGGGATCAGTGCCTGTCCCTTCTTCGATATATACCCGCGGTCTTCAATGGTGGAGATGATCGACGCATAGGTCGACGGGCGACCCACGCCGAGTTCCTCCAGCCGGCGCACCAGCGAGGCCTCGGTGAATCGGGAGGGAGGCTTGGTGGCATGGCCGGCCGCCTCGAGGTAGACGACATCCAACTCGTCTCCCTGCGCCAGGGGAGGCAGGGGTGTTTCCTGGTCGTCGAGGGCGGCTTCGGGATCGTCGCTTCCTTCGACGTAGGCGCGGAGGAAGCCGGGAAAGGTGAGGGTGCGACCGGTGGCCCAGAACTCGGCGTCGGTGCCCTTCTCCGACCTGGCACCAAGGCGGACGACGACCGATTCCCCAACCGCATCTCTCATCTGCGAAGCGATTGTCCGCTTCCAGACAAGGTCGTAGAGCCGGGCCTCGTCGGCACTGACTTCACGGGCTACTTGCTCCGGAGTGGAGAAGGTTTCGCCCGCCGGTCGGATCGCTTCATGAGCCTCCTGGGCATTCTTCACCTTGTTGGCGTAGCTGCGGGGCTGGCCGGGCAGATACTCCGGACCAAACAGTCGACCGATCTGGGTTCTGGCCGCCTGCAAAGCGGCCACTGACAGCTCGGTGGAGTCGGTTCGCATGTAGGTGATGTGCCCCGACTCGTACAGCCGCTGGGCTACCGACATGGTGCGCCTCGCCGAGAATCGCAGCTTGCGTCCCGCCTCCTGCTGGAGGGTGGAGGTGCGAAACGGTGGGTAGGGGCTTCGACGATAGGGTTTGGCCTCGACCGAGCGGACGGCGAACTCGGCGGATCGCAGGTCGGCGGCCAAGGCATTAGCCGCGGCTTCGTCAAGTACGACGGCATCACTTCTTTCCAGACGCCCCGATTGGTCGAAGTCGGCTCCTTCGGCAACGCGGACACCATCAACCGACCGAAGGCTCGCCCCGAACTCCGGCGCTCCGTCGGGGCGGGGGGCGAACACTCCGGCCAGATCCCAATATGAGGCAGATCGGAATCGAATCCGCTCCCGCTCTCGTTCGACGACGATCCGCACGGCGACGCTCTGCACCCTTCCCGCCGAAAGGCCGCTTCTCACTCGCCGCCACAACACCGGCGACAACTCATAGCCGTAGAGACGGTCGAGGACCCTCCGCGCCTCCTGGGCGTCCACCAGCTTCAGATCGATTTGGCGAGGATGCTCAAATGCTTCCCGGATGGCGGCTTCGGTGATCTCGTGGAAGACCATCCTTTTCACCTCGACCTTTGGTTTGAGCACTTCGGTCAGGTGCCAGGCGATCGATTCCCCTTCCCGATCTTCGTCGGTCGCCAGGTAGAGCACCTCCGCCTTCTTGAGCATCTCTCTCAGCTTGTTGACCGTCGCCTTCCGCTCTTTGGGTATCACCCATAACGGCTTGAACCCGGCCTCGATGTTCACACCGAGGCGCGCCCAGCTCTCATTACGCACGTCCGCCGGTATCTCCTCGGCGGAGCGAGGCAGATCGCGGACATGGCCCATAGAAGCGCCAACGGTGACCCCGTCCCCGAGGAAGCCGGAGATGGTCCTGGCCTTGGCCGGTGACTCGACGATGATGAGTTTCATGAGGCGCTGGTTGGTGTCATCCCTCATTTCACTGTCTACCGTTCTGGCCTGGCTGTCAACTCCATAGTGGCGTTCGACGACCCCAACACTTGAGCCGGATACAACATTTGACCCTGGAAACCATCTCCGAACTTCGTGGCCGGGATCTGATCCGGCGGGGTCCGTTTGCCCGCCTATGGTGGTCGCAGGCCATCTCCTCGCTCGGTGACTGGGTCGCCCTCTTTGCCAGTTTTGCCCTGGCTGCCCGTCTTTCCGGGGGCGGTCGAGCCGCCAGCCTGGGCATCCTCGTTCCGCTGGTGGGGCGAATCTTGCCTGCCCTCATCCTGGGCTTCGTCGGAGGGGTCTTAGCGGATCGGTGGAGTCGCAAAGCGACGATGCTGGTGTCCGACCTCGGTCGGGCGGTTCTGGCCGGGGGCTTTCTTTTTGTCACCAACTTTCGCCAGCTCTTTCTCCTAACGTTCGTTACCGAGCTGCTTTCGATGGTGCGTCAACCGGCTCGCGAGGCGGTGGTTCCCACCCTGATCCCCGAACGGCACCTGCTTGCCGCCAACGGCCTGTCGCTCCTCTCCAACTACGGCACCGCTCCGATCGGGTCAGCCGTCTTTGCCGGGCTGTCGGAGCTGGGATCGCGGCTTCCTGACTTCGGGGCGGTGGGACCCTCCATCGGCGCTGCCTTCGCCTTCGACGCTTTCACCTTCCTTTTCGCGGCGGCCATCGTCCTCCTCACCGAGATCCCCAGGGTGAAGGTTCCCAAGGCGCGGCGGGCGGCGACGCCCCGTGACTGGAAGGCACCACTTCGGGATCTGGCCGACGGGTTTCGGTTCGTGGCGAGAAGTGGCCCGATCCGGCGGATGATTCTTGGTATGGCAGCCGGGCTGTTCGGAGGTGGGGCGCTTTTTGTGATCGGTCAGCCCTTCGCCCAACAGGTATTGCGCGCCTCGGACTCGGGGTACGGGTTGATCGCCACCTCGTTGGGGGTAGGGGTCGGACTGGGGATGTTGGGAGTGACTTTGCTGGGGACGATGAATACCCGCCGCCAGGTGGTCTTCTCGCTTGCACTCCTCACCACAGGACTTGCCATCATCTCGACCGGTGTGACCCGCACCGTCCTGGCCGCGGCCACGTGGACTCTCGTCACCGGCATCGGGACCGGCGTCGCCTATGTCACTGGGTTCACCCAACTTCACGCCACCGTTGACGACAGCATGCGCGGCCGGACCTTCGGCGCCATGTTTGCCTTGGCCAGGGTCGCCTTGCTGGTCTCGTTCGCTCTCGCCGGAGTGGGAGCAGTGGCTCTCGACGGGGTTCTGGCCGGTGAACTGAATGAAGGGATCAGGGCAGTGATCGTGCTGGGCGGCTTGATCGTGTCGGCCGTTGGAGCGGCCGTGTTGTGGGCGGCCCGTGAGGAGCTGAGAGGCCACTTCAACGCCGATCAGCTCGCCACTCTCGCCGAAGCCGGGGACGCCATCACCTGGATGCGAGGGGATCGCAGCACCAAGCCCGGGCCCCCTCCCCGCCGCGAGCCGGAGTCGTGACCGGGTTTTACATTGCTATCGAGGGCGGGGAAGGGGCTGGCAAGACCACTGTTGGCGGTCATCTCGAACGCCTGCTCACCAGTGCCGGCCATCGGGTGTTAATGGTTCGCGAACCGGGCTCGACCGAACTAGGTGATGAGATCCGCCGATTGGTCCTTCACTCGGTAGCGATGACGCCATGGGCCGAGGCGATGTTGTTTGCCGCTCAAAGAGCGCAACTGGTCGCGGAGGTGGTTGGCCCGGCGCTCGCTGTCGGGACGACCGTTATCTCCGACCGCTCGTTGTATTCGTCGCTGGCATATCAAGGCGGGGGAAGGCGGCTAGGCCTCCAACCGGTGCGCATGGTCAACGAGTTGGCCGTTGGAGGCCGCCTCCCCGACCTGGTGGTGGTGCTCTCCATCGACCCCCGGACAGGTCGGGCTCGCCAAGTCGAGGCCGATCGCATCGGCGGCGAAGATGACGACTTTCAAAAGCGGGTTGCCGACGCCTACCGGGATCTGGTAGAGGCCGAACCTGGTCGGGTGGTGATCATGAAGGTCGACGACGGCCCCGAGCAGGTTGCCAGCCGCATCGTCGAACTGGTCACAGATCGGCAACACCGTGGCTGAAGCAGCACCAGGTCAGGGGCCAGGCCCGAGGTCTGGCCCCACTGAGCTGGGCGCCATCATCGGTCACCGGGAGGTCCTCGACTTCCTGATTGGAGAACTGACTGCACCCGGTCACGCCTATCTGATGGTGGGCCCATCCGGGGTCGGCAAAGCAACCATCGCCCGATATTTTTCCCAGCTGCTGTTATGTCCTGAGCAGGGCAGGCACATCGATCCGTGCCGGTCGTGTCGGCGGGTCAACTCCGGCAACCACCCCGACCTGATCGACGTCGAGCCGGAGGGCCGCACCAGTCTCGGCGCCGATCAGGCTCGAGCCGTTGTGCGCCAGGCCGCCCTGACTCCGGTCGAGTCGACCCGCCGGGTGTTTCTGTTTGAAGAGGCGGGTCTGATGACTGAGCAGGCAGCCAACGCTTTGCTCAAGACGCTCGAGGAACCGAGCGGGTCGGTGGTGTTCGTCTTAGTCGCCGATTCGGAGGAAGACTTTCCGCCTACGGTTGCCAGCCGCTGCCGGACCATACGTTTCGGGCGGGTGCCCGACACCGAATTAGTCGACGGTCTCGTGGCCCGGGGGGTGGATCCAGCAAGGGCCGATGTGCTGTCGCTGGTCAGCGGCGGGCGACCCGGTCTGGCCCTCGCCCTCACCACCCGCGACGACCTGGCCGATCTCCGCCAGGCCTGGCTTGGCCTCCCGATGCGGGTCAGCGGCAGACCCGGCGACGGGTTTTCCCTGGCCGAGGAGATCATGGCGAAGATCGACCCGCTGGCGGGCGAATTGTCCATTTCATACCCGACCGCCGATCAGAGGGAACGGGCGAAGAAACGGGCGAGTCAATCTCTCCTCGCCGGTGGTTTGGAAATCCTGGCATCTTTCTATCTCGACGCAGCTTCTCTCCAGCTGGGCGGTCCGATTCGCAACCGCGATGTCTCCCTGGCTGACCTCACCCGTGTGGATCCGGTCCGGGCGGTGGCCGGGGCGGGTCTCACCTTGGATGCTGTGGTTGATCTCGCCGGCAACCTTCGCCCGCTGCCGGTTCTCGCCCTGCTCTTCACCGCCCTGGGAGGTGAGTGACTCCCCGTAACATGAGATCAATGCCGGAGTAGCTCAGTTGGCAGAGCATGCGATTCGTAATCGCAAGGTCAGGGGTTCGATTCCCCTCTCCGGCTCGGGTGGCAAACCAGTCCGACTTCGAAAACGACGCGCTGGCTTTCGCGCCTCAGCTGTACGCCGCCGCCGTTCGCATGACTCGCAACCCTTCGGATGCCGAGGACCTGGTTCAAGAAACTTTCCTCAAGGCTTACCGCGCCTACGGCACCTTCGAGGCGGGTACCAACGTAAAGGCCTGGCTTTACCGGATTCTCACGAACACTTTCATCAACAGCTACCGGAGAGACAGCCGGCGCCCACATGAGACCGATCTCGGGGAGCTGGAGGACGTGTACCTGTATCGCCGCCTTCGACGGGAAACCGCCACCACCACTTCGAGCTCGGCCGAAAACCAGCTTCTCGACGGGTTGGTTGAATCCGACATCAAAGAGGCGATCGAGGAGCTGCCCGAAAGTTTTCGGATGGTGGTTCTTCTCGCCGACCTTGAAGGGTTCTCCTATAAAGAGATTGCCGAAATCCTCGACATTCCGATCGGAACCGTGATGTCGCGGCTTCATCGGGGAAGAAAGGCGCTCCAAACGGCGTTGTGGGACTTTGCACGCCGTCGCGGAATCGTCGCCGGGAGCGAAACAGGCCCATGAACCAGCAGATCGCCCGAGAGCCCAAGGACACCATGAGCCCAAGACGATCAGCAGATCACGATGAGCCCCACAACACGATGAGCGCCACAAGCACGATGAGCCTAAGACCATGAGCCTAAGACCATGAGCCAGTGCGACGACGCTTTGGCTGAGGTCTACGGCTATCTCGACCGTGAGATCGGCTGGTATCAGAACTGGCGCATAAAGCGGCACCTGGCCGGTTGCCATGGATGTGTCGACGCCTACGGCTTCGAGGAACGGCTGCGGGTGGTGATCCGCACCCGGCTGGCCGAGGAGGTGCCTCCCGAGTTTCTCGAACGGCTCCGCCAGGCTCTTGCCTCCGAGCACCCCGGCTAGCTCGCCGGACCTGCCCGCCCCAATTAGGCTCATTTGATGGTTGGTCGCCGGCTAGTAGCCATTGTGGTGTCGGGGTTGGCGGTGCTTTCTGTGTCGCTTCCCCTCGCCGCCACCACGAGTACCACTGGCGGGGAAACCCCCACTACCGCCGCCGGCGAAACAGCCACCACCGCCGAGCCGATCGTGCCGGCCGTCACGGTCGAGGTCACTACTCCGGCCGAAAGCCAACCCGATTGGACTTATCGCTTCTTCATACCGACGCTGTTGGTATTGGCAGCCCTGGTCGTGGTGGCCACCGTCGTCCAATATTTCACGAGGGTCGTGCGCAACCGCTATCGCGTGGTCCGGTGACCGATCGAGCCTGGTCGCTGGCGGTGCCGGTGGCCACCCGAGTGGCAGGCAGTTATCCGCTCGCCTCCACCTACCACACCGTCGAGATGCAGAGGAGCCTTCCCGACTTGTTTACCCGGGCGGCGGCCACCGTCGGCGAGGAGACCGGCCTGTCAACACCCGGTCAGCCCGAGGTACGGGTCGTGACCCGGGGCGAGTGGGCCGAGCGAAACCTCGCAACCTTCGCCCATCTCCTCGCTCCATTGGAGGCGAGGCTCGCCGAAAAACTGGAACGTCGTGGAGCAGATGGCACCCCGGCGGCGATTGCCCGCCGGGCGATGGCGGTTGAGACCGGAGCGCTGATCGGGTTCCTGGCCCGTCGGGTCCTCGGACAATATGAACTCGTCCTTCCGACCGGCGATCAGGGAGACGTCGTGGCCATGGTCGGCGCCAACGTGCTGGCCCTCGAACGTCAGCAGCAATTCCGCCCGTCTGAGTTCCGCATGTGGATCGCCCTCCACGAGGCGACTCACCGGGCCCAGTTCGTTGGCGTGCCATGGTTGCGGCCCTACTTCCTCAGCCTGGTGACGGATTTGATCGGTTCCGCCGGACCGACCCCGGGGCGGCTAGCCCGGTTGATCGCCGAGGTGATCGAGGCGAGTCGCAAGGGACGACCGATCATCGACGACTCCGGAATTCTGGGACTGCTTGCTACCCCCGAGCAGCGGCAGACGATCGACCGGGTGCAGGCCCTTATGTCGCTCCTCGAAGGTCACGGTCACGTCGTCATGGACCGGATCGGGGCGCGGATCCTTCCGACCCAGAAGCGCATGTCGGCGATCCTCAAGGCCCGGCGCAAGGATCCCCGCACCGCGGCCTTGCTCCGGCTGACGGGGATGGAAATGAAGTTGCGCCAATATGAATTAGGCGAGAAGTTTGTCTTGACTGTGCAAAGGGAAGCCGGGTGGTCCTCGCTTGACCGGGCCTGGGCCGGTGCGGAATGGTTGCCAACCCTGTCAGAGATCGAGCAGCCGGAGGAATGGTTGCGACGCGCCGCCTGAAGGTTCTAACAGCCTCAGTCATCGGACGGCTCGACTTCCCGCCGGGACCGGTGGCCGTTGCTCTTTCCGGCGGAGCCGACTCGGCCGCCCTCCTCCATCTCGCCAAGGGACAATGCCCTCACCTCAGGGCGATTCATATTCATCATGCTCGGCCCGCCTCCGACCGGTTGGAGGGCGCCGCCGTCGCAATTGCCGACGCCGTGGGCGTGACCCTCGAGATCGGACGCGTGGAGGTCGACCCATGGTCGGAGGGTGGAGGCCGGATCGCCCGTTACAGGGCCCTCGAGGATCACCTGGTTGCCGGGGAATGGTTACTGACCGGACACACCGCCGACGATCAGGCCGAAACGGTTCTGGCCCAGCTAATGCGCGGTGCCGGGGCAGTTGGCATGTCGGGAATTGCCCGCCGGCGACCACCGATCGCCCGGCCGATTTTAGGGTTGACGAGGTCGGAGACCAGAGAGCTCGCCACCCTTGCCGGTCTTCACTTCCTCGACGACCCGGACAACGAAGATCCGACCTCGTTTCGCAACCGGATTCGTCGGGAGCTCATCCCCTACCTGGAAACTTCATTTAGCCCCGAGCTGTCGGAACGACTCGTCAACACATCGGCCTCCTATTCCGAACCTGCCCCGGCACCCGGTCCGGCTATCAGGACCTCCGAAGCCGTGCGATTGCCGATCGGGGTGCTGTGGGCCGGTGGCAAAGACGCGGCCGCCAGATGGATCCGGTCCGAGCTCCGTGACCTCCACGGCGGGTATCCCCTCGACCGCGCCGAAGTGGAACGGGTCTGGGCGGTGGTGGTCGGTGAAGCCAGGGCCGCGCAGCTCCCGGGGGGCGTCCGGGTCGATCGGGACGGCCCCTGGCTTCGAGTAGAAGCTGTGCAACCGACGACCACTGCCCCGGCGGAGTGGCGGGTACCGGGGGAGGTCACCTGGGGGCGGTGGAACTTCCTCGGCACCGTGACCGACGTGCGACCGGAAGCGTTGCCGCTCGGCGGATGGCATGCTGTCCTTGATCTGGATAAGACCGGCGAAAGCTTGACGATCACTCATGGCTCACGGGGGCCGGTGGTCGTGGGCAGGTCCGGACCGGTCTGGGAACCGGGGGAAGGCACCCTGGCGGCCGGTTGGGTGGAGACCGGCACCCGGCGCTACCTTTGCGCCCAATGCGTGGAGAAGACCGGTGAGTGACGGTGAACTGTCATCGATCAAGGAACTGATCTCGGCTGAGGACATCGCCGCCGAGCTGGCCGAGATGGGTCGTCAGATATCGCACGATTACCAAGGCAAAGATCTGTTGATGGTGGGAGTGCTCAAGGGAGCCTTCATCGTCATGGCCGACCTGGCTCGACACATCTACCTGCCGGTGGAGTTCGACTTCATGGCGGTCTCCTCATACGGTGCTGCCACCCAGACCTCGGGAGTGGTGCGGATCCTCAAGGATCTCGACCACGAAATCGCCGGCAAACATGTCTTGATTGTCGAGGACATCATCGACTCGGGGCTTACCCTCAGCTACCTGCTCAAATCGCTGGCAGTGCGCCGTCCTGCCTCGCTGGAAGTGGCCGCACTTCTGCTGAAGGAAGGAATTCAACGTGTCCCTCTCGACGTGAAATACGTCGGGTTTCGGATCGGACCTGAGTTCGTGATCGGATACGGGCTCGACTATCTCGGTCTGTATCGAAACCTCGCCTACATCGGGGTGATGGAAGGCAGCGGGGTTTGAGCCCGACCAGGTCAGAGATCGAACGAATGTTGGCCGACCGCCTGGACTTCTTGATCGGAGTCGGACACGACATGAGGTCCCCATTGACCGGGATTGCCGGATTCGCCGCCGTCCTGTCCGAGTTGGAGGCAGTGGCTGCCGACTCGACGGCGGCCGAGGCTGTCGCCTACATCCGCCAGGAGGCCCAGCGACTGGTTGAGCTTCTCAATCAGCTGCTCGACTTCGGTCAGGTCGAACAGGGTGCGCCTCGTCTTGACCGTGAGCCAATCGATCTGGTCCGTCTCGTCCGCCAGGTGATTGAACCGTGGGCGGCCCGGTACCCGGAGATCGGGTTTCGCCTTTCCCACCAGGGCGACTTGATCGTTGATGCCGACTTCCTCAAGCTCCACCGGGTGATGGTCAACCTGATCGACAACGCCGTGCATCATGGCCCCCCCACAGGGATCGTCTCCGTAGAGATGATCCGCGACGGAGATCAGGTGGTGCTGACGGTGATCGACGAAGGCGTTGGCATTCCGGCCGCCGACCGCCGTCGGGTGTTCGAACGCTTCGTCCGGCTTGATCGTGCGGTTCCAGGTCGGGCTGGGTCAAGGACATCTGGGTCAGGTCGATCTGTGCCAGCTCGATCTGGGCCGGGTCGGGAGCCGGGGGCGGGGATCGGTCTGTACGTTGTCAAAGGGCTGGTTGAGGCACACGGGGGAAGCGTCGAGGTCGAAGGCGGCGAGGGAACCAGGCTCGTAGTGAGATTGCCGGCCGCCCCGTCGTGGCAGCAGGCCGGCTGATCTTCTCGTTCTGGCGAGGACAATCGACCGACGGCCGGCACTCCCCCAAAACCAGAAAATTGGGCGTGGTTCCAGTAGAGAGCGGATTGCCGTAGCATTCTGATGTCTGTGAGCCGGACCGTTCGCACCCTCGTCATCTATGCGGTGGCCATCCTTGCCCTGGCCCTGCTCGCCCAGCGGTGGTTCGATCAGTGGGGCCAGCCGACCGAAGTGACCCTCACCCGCTTCCTCGATCAGGTGGAACGGGGCGACATCGTTTCGGTTGAGATCCTCTCTCGGACCAACCAGGTCCAGGGTCGTTTTGCCGATTCGGCGCTTCCGGTGGACCGTTTTGACGTGGTGGCCGACTACACCGACGGATGGGAAGGCCAGCTGACCGAACGTCTCAATCGAGAAGGCGTCTTCTTCCAGGTCAACAACCAGCCCGACGGCTTGTGGGCGATCCTCATCAGCCTGCTTCCCTGGGTGTTCCTGCTCGGCTTCATGATCTTCATTTTCATGCAGATGCAGGGCAGTGGCAACCGGGTGATGCAATTCGGCAAGGCACGGGCGCGCATGTTCACCAAAGAGCAGCCGCGGGTCACCTTTGGTGACGTCGCCGGGTTAACGGAAGCGATCGAGGAACTGGAAGAGATCCGCGACTTCCTCCAGAATCCCGACAAGTACCGGGCGTTGGGGGCCAAGATTCCCAAGGGGGTTCTGCTGTTCGGACCACCCGGGACGGGAAAGACCCTGCTCGCCCGCGCCGTGGCCGGTGAAGCCGGGGTTCCGTTTCTTTCGATCTCCGGATCCGACTTCGTCGAGATGTTCGTCGGGGTGGGCGCCAGCAGGGTGCGTGACCTCTTCGAGCAGGCCAAGTCGCACGCCCCGGCGATCGTATTCATAGACGAGATCGACGCCGTGGGCCGGCATCGGGGTGCGGGCCTCGGCGGGGGTCACGATGAACGCGAGCAGACCCTCAACCAGCTTCTGGTCGAACTCGACGGCTTCGACACGAACAACGGAGTTATCGTCATCGCCGCCACCAACCGCCCCGACATCCTGGATCCAGCCTTGCTCCGCCCGGGCCGGTTCGACCGACAGGTGGTGGTCGACGCCCCCGACATCGTCGGCCGGGAAGGCATTCTGAAGGTCCACGCCAAAGGCAAACCGCTTTCGTCGGAGGTGACGCTCGAGGTTCTGGCCCGGCGCACACCCGGTTTTACCGGCGCCGACCTCGCCAACCTCATCAACGAGGCGGCCCTGCTCACCGCTCGCCTGCGCAAGCCGCAGATCACGATGCACGAACTGGAAGAGGCCATCGATCGGGTGATCGCCGGCCCCGAGCGCAAGACCCGGATCATGACCGATGAGGAGCGGCGCCTAATCGCATATCACGAAACCGGTCATGCCCTGGTCGGATGGGCGTTGCCGATGGCCGACCCCGTCCACAAAATCACCATCGTCGCTCGCGGCCGGTCGCTCGGGCATACCCTGGCCCTTCCGACCCATGACAAATACCTGGTGCGGCGCTCCGAACTAGTCGATCAGCTGGCGATGCTGCTGGGCGGAAGAACCGCAGAAGAGCTGATCTTCGCCGACCCCACCACCGGTGCTGCCAACGACATCGAAAAGGCCACCGGCATCGCTCGGAAGATGGTCATGGAGTACGGGATGAGCGACAAGCTCGGTCCGATGCAATACGGCCGGACCGGTGGCGAGGTCTTCCTCGGCCGCGACTATGTCCGCCAGCAGGACTATTCGGACGAGGTGGCGGCGTTCATCGACGAAGAAGTCCGGACGATGATCAAATCCGCGCACGAAGAGGCGGCCACGATTCTCCGTGCCCACCGGGAAGCGATGGAAAGGATGGTCGGCATCCTCTTAGACAGAGAGACCGTCGGACCTGAGGAAGTAGCCGAAATCTTCTCCGATGTTCCCAAGTGGGAACACGACCCTGCCGGCGGCCTGCGCATCCGGCCGCCCGACGCTGAAAGGTCCGTGCCAGAGGTGGCGGCGGCCGTCCCGGTGGAGGAAGAGCCGACCGTGACCGAGGGTCCGGGCTCGTCGGGACGAAAGCCGCGAGTGTTGCTGCCCCGGATGAAACCGGCCGATGCACCGGGTTCCTGAGCCGGTTAGCTCTCCTCCGCCAGAAGAGGTCGACCTCGCCTCCATCGAAGATGCGGTGCGGCGCATTCTCATCGCGATTGGCGAGAACCCCGATCGGGAAGGACTCCGCGAAACGCCCACCCGTGTAGCCAAGATGTACGCCGAAATCTTCGACGGAGTTGGCATCGACCCGGCCGAGGCGATCGACGCCTTCTTCGGCGACGAGCACTATCAGGAGATTGTGATGGTGCGCGACATTCCGTTCTACAGCGCCTGCGAACACCACCTGGTTCCGTTTCATGGCAAGGCCCACGTCGCCTACATCCCCCGGGGCCGAGTAACGGGACTATCCAAGCTCGCCCGCCTGGTGGAGGGTTACGCCCGGCGGCCCCAGATGCAGGAGCGTCTCACCGCTCAGGTGGCCGACGCCCTTATGGAAAGGCTGGATCCCCTCGGGGTGCTGGTGGTGGTCGAAGCCGAGCACCTTTGCATGTCGATGCGGGGCGTCCGCAAACCGGGTTCGATGACTGTGACCTCGGCAGTTAGGGGCACTATGGCCACCAACGCCGCCACCCGGGCGGAGGCGTTGGCCCTCATGCACAACAGCAGATGAGCCCAGGCGGGCACGAGGCGGGTACCAAACCGGGATGGCAGCTCGCTCGACGATATGTGCCACTCAATGATCCGGTCATCGTTGGCATTCTCAACGTCACCCCCGACTCTTTCAGTGACGGGGGCCGGTATGTGCAGGTCGATGATGCGGTGGCCGCCGGGCTGGGGATGGTCGAACAGGGTGCTCAGGTGGTCGATGTGGGCGGTGAGTCGACCCGCCCGGGAGCAGACCCGGTCCCGGCAGATGTTGAGGCCGCTCGGGTGATTCCCGTCGTCGCCGCATTGGCCAAAGCCGGGGTGGTGGTCTCGATCGACACCACCAAGTCGAGTGTGGCTGAGGCCGCCCTCGAGGCCGGGGCGGAGATCATCAACGACGTCTCCGCCGCCGCCGACCCCGCCATGGTTCGGGTGGCGGCGTCGGCCGGAGCCGGGCTTGTGCTCATGCACATGCAAGGTGACCCCCGCTCGATGCAGGAGAACCCGCAGTACACCGACGTGGTGACCGAGGTGGCGGCGTTCCTGCGCGAGCGGGCCGAAGCCGTTATCTCGGCGGGCCTGGTCCCCGGGGCGGTGATTGTCGATCCCGGCATCGGGTTCGGCAAGACACTGAGCCACAACCTGGCTCTCCTCCATCACCTGCGCCAGATCAGGGAAATCGGTTACCCCGTGATGGTCGGCACCTCGCGCAAGAATTTCCTGGGGCGGCTCATCAAGCAAGACCACCCGGTCGACCGCGACCTGGTTAGCGCGGTGAGTGCCGGGTTAGCCGTCGAGCGGGGCGCCGACTTGATTAGAGCTCACAATGTTGCCGCCGCCCGAGAGGCCGTCACCGTCGCTATCGCTATCGTGCGATGGTCGGGAGGGTGACAGTCATTACCGGACTCAAACCCCGCGGATTCACCTGGGTGATCGCCAATCGGTTGGCCGTCTCGGAACGAATCGGCGGGCACGGCTTTCAACATCGCAAGATTCGGCGCGAAGAAGAGATCAACTGGTTGAAACGCGATGCGGGAATTACCGGAGTAGTCACCCTTCTCCCCGGCAACCAGAACCTACAGGCCTACCGGGAGGCGGGCCTAGCCGTGAGTCAGGTCGGGGTCTCTGCCGAACCGAGCAACGAGGAGGCCCTGCAGGTTTTCAAGACGCTCCACAGGGCGCTGTCCGACTCAACCGCCCGGGTGTTGGTTCATCGGGAAGTCATCGACGACGACTTAGGAGGTTTGCTCGCCGGCTACCTGGTGTGGTCAGGAATGGTGGCTCAACCGATTCTGGCGGTGGCCCTGGTCGAGGAGATACTCAAGATGCCGCTCGGGCCGGAAGGACGTGCCCTGGTCCCTCAAACCTCCTGACCTGTGAGTCCGCGGGACATGATTCGCTTGACCGGGCTCGAGGTCTTCGCCTATCACGGAGTTCTCGCCGAAGAGCGCGAGCATCTCCAGCCATTTTTGATCGACCTCGAACTGCTGGTCGATCTCACCACCGCGGCCGGGTCGGACGATCTGGCCGACACGATCGACTACGGCCAACTGGCGCTTGACATCCAACGGGTGGTCGCCGACGAGCG
>JBQTHI010000059.1:0-19378 GCA_052390035.1 Actinomycetota bacterium
CGAGGCCCCACTCCACCGCAAGCAACGCCGCCTGGGTGCGCCGGGCCACACCGAGCTTTTGGAGCACGCTCGACACGTGGGTCTTGATGGTCTTCTCGGACACCGACAGCTCGCCGGCCAGGTCTCGATTGGTGAGCCCGCGTCCGAGCCCGGCCAGCACCTCCCGCTCTCGTGAGGTAAGGCTCTCGAGTCGATAATGGGCACCGCGACCGGTCGCAGCCGATACGACCACCGCCTGGGCGGCGGGCGACAAGACCTGGTCGCCAGCAGCCACCGCCCGGATGGCGTCGGCCACCGACTCCGGCTCGGCGTCTTTGAGCAGGTATCCAACCGCCCCGGCGCGCAAAGCCCGCACCACTTGTTCTTCACCGGTGAAGCTGGTGAGCACCAGGATGGCGACCTGGCTCTGATGGTTTCTCAGTTCTTCAATCACTCCGATCCCGTCCATTTCGGGAAGGAGCAGGTCGAGCAGCAAAACGTCTGGCTGCATGGCAAGAGCCTTCCGAACCGCCTCCCTCCCATCTCCAGCTTCGCCCACGATCTCGATTCCGGGGACCGTCTCGAGATAGGCGCGCAGCCCCCTGCGAACTACCGGATGATCGTCGGCTATCAACACTCGAAGATGCTCAACCATGGTCCCGCTCGACCGTAATCGTGGTACCTCGCTTCGAAGACTCGATCGTTAGCCGTGCCCTCAGACGCGCCGCCCGCTCTCGCATGGCGGTCAGACCCAACCGCCTGGAACGGAGTCCGGGTGCTTCGGGGTCGAAACCGATCCCATCGTCACTCATGACCAGCCGAAATTTGTCACCGGCAAACTCAAGCCGTAAAGAAATGGCGTTGGCCTGAGCATGCCGGAGGGCGTTGGTGATCGCCTCCTGGGCAATCCGGTAGAGCTGCAATTCCTCGTCGCGATCGAGGGTGGGCTCGCCCATTGCCTGGAAGCTTGCGGCCAAACCGCTTGCGCGACCGGCCACTTCGGTCTGGTTGCGCAGGCTGATGGTGAGCCCGTCGCGGTCAAGATCCGGCGGCCGCAGCCCCGCCACGATCTCACGGAGCTCGCCCATGGTCGACCGGGCGAGCCGGCGGACTTCCTCCAACTCGCGGGCCGCACCTGCCACATCGCCCGGCAGGAGCGAAGCAGCGGCGCCGGCACTGAGGGAGAGACTGAATAGACTCTGGTTGAGGGCGTCGTGCAATTCCCGGGCGAGCCGATTCCTCTCCTCGACCAGAGCCAATTCGTAGCTGTCCTCCACCAGCCGGGCGTTCTCTATTGCTATGGCGGCGTGCGCTGACAACAGCTTGATCCGATCTTCGTCCGCCTGGTCGAACTCAGGCCGTCCTACCTTGTCGGTCAGATAGAAGGCCCCGATCACATCACCCTTGTACACGATCGGCACACCCAGGAAGGATCGCATTCGGGGGTGGGTTATCGGCCACCACCCCCTGAACCTGGGGTCCCGAGTGATGTCGACCGTTCTATAGGGTCGCGGGTCGGTGAGCATCGCATCGAGAAGACCGTGGGTGCGAGGCAGGTCACCCATCGACTCGACCAGCTCATCGGTCATCCCCACGTGGATGAACCGGGCGAAGGCGTCACTCTCCTTCTCAGGGATCCCCAACGCCGCATATCTGGCGCCGGCTAGTTCGCGCGCGGCGCCGACCAGAGTGGCGAGTACCGTGTCGATCGAGGGCTCGGTGGCGATTGCTTCCACCGCCTGGCTGAGCGCCTTGAGCACCAGCTCGGCATCTCCCCCCGCCCATTGTTGTGGTGCGGAGGAAGGTCCGCCCGCCGTCATTGCCCAGTGCGGGGATTGGCAGGGGTCCTCTGATCGCCGTTCCGCATGGTCAAACCTTCCCGGTCAGACCATTCGAGAAACGGTACGGCATGCTTGCGAGTGATCCCGGCCTGTTGGCGGAACTCGCTGACGGTGAACGGACCAGAGTTGGATTTGACGATGGCGGTCATCTGCTCGATCGCCTCCGGGAGATAGGCCAGGTCGTCGGAGACTCGAACCAGCCGGCCGCCGCGAACCAGTGCACGTAACAGCTCCCCTTCCAGCCCGAGCTCGCGCAGCGGTGGGGGGCTCATCCCTGCTTTTACCAGCAACCGCCTGGCTTCGATCCACTGCTGGTTGGCGTCGAGATCGTCACGAGCAGCCTTCTTCTCCGCTACCAGGCCGCCCGACAGCGTCAGGGACGAGTCCGCCTCAACGAGTCGGCGGGCGATGGCCGGGGGGACGCGTAGATGCTCGGCCACTCTGGTCATCGACATCCCCGCCTCCAGGGGATGGTTGGCCTGGAACCCTTTAACGACCTCCACCAATTCGGCTGCCAGCCGATCTGCCTCGGCATCGGACACAGCCTCGCCGTCCCCCGTTACCCGAACCAGCGGATGTCCGCCCCCGCTTAGAGCGGCGAGATAGGAGAGGCCGCTGCGACGGCGGTGAGCCAGCATGATGGTGGCGCTCCGGTCCGGGCCAGCCGACCCCGCCTCTACCAGATCGGCTCCCAACATGGCGGCTTTCCCCCTGTGACGCGGTGGGTCACCATCAAGGACAGATCCCCCGGCCGCCACCAAGCCCCGGCCAACATCCCGGATGACGAACCGATCGAAAGTCTGAACACATACCGGAAATCGAAGCTGCATGATGGCGAGGCTCGTGAGAGAGGAGTCCAGCCAGTGCACCGTTACCTGGGACGAGAAGGTTCCCAGGTAGAGCTGAAAGGACCCCTTCTCCGGCCTCTTCGTCTCGTAGCGGGCGGGGTCAATCTTCGCCAGGATCCTGGTCGTGGGTAGGAAGGTGCCCGGCAATGACAACATGGCGCCCCGCTGGATCTGCTTTCTATCAACCGCCGCCAGGTTCACGGCCACCCGGTGTGACGGTCCGATTTCCGTCACCGGCAGTTCATTGTGCTGCAGGCCGCGAATCCGCAGGTTCTCCCCACCAGGCCACAATTCGACGAACTCACCGACCGCCAACGAACCTCCGGTAAGGGTGCCGGTGACGACCGTTCCGGCACCCTGGATGGTGAAAGAACGGTCCACCCACAGCCGAGGACGGGTGCCGGTCCCGGGTTCGGGCGGGCTCACTGATTCCAGACTGCCGACCAATTCATCGATCCCCGCCGCGGTCTGCGCCGACACGGCCACCACCGGTGCCCTCTCCAAAGGGGTGCCGGCCAGGCGGCGCCGCACCTCGGTCGCCACGGGCGCTACGTCGTCGACCAGGTCGGTCTTGGTGATGGCTACGACCCCGCGGTCGATCCCGAGCAGGTCGAGGATGCTCAGATGCTCCTCGGTCTGCGGCATCCACCCTTCATCGGCCGCCACCACCAGCAGAGCTGCATCGACCGGGCCAACCCCCGCCAGCATGTTCCCGACGAATCGGCGATGACCGGGGACATCAACGAAGGACACCTCACGTCCGCTTGGTGTGGTCATCCAGGCGAACCCGAGGTCGATCGTCATCCCTCGCCGCTTCTCCTCCTCCCAACGATCGGGGTCGCGGCCGGTCAGCACCCGCACCAACGTCGATTTGCCGTGGTCGACGTGACCCGCGGTCGCTACGACCGGCATGCCGATGCCAGAGCGCTGACCAGGGCTGCATCGTCGGCAGACGGAACAGCCCTCAGGTCGAGTACTACCCGGCCCGCTTCCCGCCTCGCCAGCACGGGTGGATCGCCGTTCAACAGGGCCTGAAATGTTCGATCGACCGCCTCTTCGATGACGATCACCGGGCTCGGGATACCGGCGCCTGGCACGGAGCCGGCTCCCAACACGGAAACAGATTCTTCGACAACTCCCACTACCCCTGCAGCCGCCAGGACGCGCCCCGCCCGCCGTTCGAGATCTCGGTAACTCAACGTGGCCATGTGCCAAATAGGGAGTTCGCCGCCGCGCCCGTCGGCGTAAGTCTCAGCGGTGACGCTCAAGGCTGCCACCGTCGAACCATCGACTCGAAGCGCTCTAGCCAACGGGTGTGCCGCCAGCCGCATGATCAGGTCCCCACGACCGACGACCACCCCCGCCTGGGGCCCTCCGAACAGCTTGTCACCCGAAAAAAGGACGAGGTCGGTCCCGGCGGTTACCGCTTGGCGAATACCCGGTTCCCGGCTGAGCCATGCGGGAGGCGAACCGTCGAGCCACGGCACGCTCTCATCGAGCAGTCCCGACCCGGCATCGAAGACTGTGATCAATTGGCGTTCGGACCCCAATGCCACCAATTCAGCGAGGCTGGCCTCCTGCGTGAAACCGACGATTCGGTAGTTGGAGGTGTGAACCTTGAGAAGAACGGCGGTACGTTCGTTGACCACCGCCCGGTAATCACCGATCCTGGTGCGGTTGGTAGTACCCACCTCCCGCAGCTCCGCACCGCCTATCGCCACGATGTCGGGAAGCCGATAGGCACCGCCGATCTCGATCAGCTCTCCGCGGGACACCACCACCTCCCGATGGGCCGCGAGCTCTGCCAGGGTGAGGAGCAGGCCACCGGCATTGTTGTTAACGACCAGAGCCGACTCAGCGCCGGTGAGGTCGGACAGCAGGCTAAGCAGGAAACCCGCCCGCCGTCCCCGTTCGCCACTTCTGACATCGAGCTCGAGATTGCCGTAACCGACCACCGCCCGATGGGCGGCCCGAGCCGCCTCTTCGACTAGAGGAGCGCGACCGAGGTTGGTGTGCAAGAGGACACCGGTGGCGTTGAGGATCGAGTGGAAGCGGCTTTGCATGATGAGGCCGAGCCGGTCCCGGGCCTCCGCTGCCAGATCGCTGGCCCGACCACTGGTTCGCGCCTCGTCGATTATCCGTCGGGCCACCTCAACCACCGTGGACCGCGGCAGCGGCCAATCGCCGAGCGAAACCACAAATTGGTCAACCGAAGGTAAAGAGCGGCGGTCCACTATGCGACAAGGCTACGCAAACCAGGATCTTCAAAGCACGGCTTAAACCGATCTGCCAAGCTACGGCAAGGTACTGAGGGATGTGGGACCCTCTGCAGTTCTAGGCGAGGAGTAGCGATGCGTCATCCATTCAGACCACTGGTCGTCGTCAGCTTGGTCGCGCTGTTGGCAGCCGGGCCTGCGTCCATCGGGTCGGCCGACGAGGAAACGACCGAACCTCAGTCGTCGTCGGTCGCCTCGGCCGCCGTGCAGACAACTGTGGGAGCAACCGGCGTGGCTCAGACGGAGAAGGTGATCCTCTTTGCCTCCGACGGGATGAGGCCCGATCTAATGGAAAGTTACGCCGCGCTCGGGATCATGCCTACCTACGCGGACGTGATGGCCACCGGGGTGCGGGGCAGCAACGGGCTCTTGCAGGCCTTCCCGCCCAACACCGGGGTGGGGTGGGCAACCCTCGCCACCGGTACCTACCCGTCGGAGCACGGCTCGACCAACAACACCTTCCACCGCACCGGCGAGAGCAACTTCAACAACCGGACCAGCTTCGCCACTACCGGAATCCTCCAGGCGGACACCATTGCCCAAGCCGCCGAACGGGCGGGCAAGCAGGTGGTGGCCATGGAGTGGGTGGCGGCCCGCGGCTACGTGCCGGCGTTGCAGGGGCCGGTGGTCGACTTCCGCACGTTCTTCTCCAACCGGGGGATCATCCTCAACTACGACCTCCCCGGCCAACCGGCCGGCGCCAACGCCTTTGGGGTGTCGTACCAGCGGGTCGACCTCGATCCGGCCGGCGGCTGGACCAACGCACCGGCGTCGCACAGCCCGGCGCTACAGGAGCAGGTCACTCTCACCAACACCGCTTTCCCGGCCGGCGACAACGTCACCCGTGTCTACGACCTCTACATCTTCGACTCCACCAACGACTCGACGACCAACTACGACGGAACACTGGCGGTTCCTTCCACGGCTGGCAAAGACGGCAACGCCGCAGTAGCCAACCTCTCGGCGGGTGAATGGGCTGATGTCAAGGTGACCTTGACCGGAGCCCGGGCCGGCCAGACGGCCGGCTTTTACCTGAAGCTGGTCGATCTGTCGGCCGATGCCAGCCAGTTCCGGCTCTACTTCACCTCGGTGGGGAGAGTCAATGCCTCCTACAACGCGTTGGGAGTGACCGGTTCCCTGGCCTTCGTGGAGACACTGGCCCGCGACTTCCCTACCTCCACCGCAGCCGATTTCTCACCGCTCGAAGCCGGAATCGTTGACGAGGACACCTACGTCGAACAAGGTTTGATGTGGAAAGACGCCCACTGGGCCTATCTCACCTACATATTCGACACGCTGGGAGTCGACCCCGACCTGTTGTTGATGGGAAACCCGGTGACCGACGAGTTCTCCCACCAGTTCATGGCCTTAACCACTCCAACCGACATCGACGGCAACCCCAACCCGTACTTCGACGATGTCACTAACGACAACATCCCTGACGGGCGGACCTCCATTCGGGAGGGATACATCCGCGCCGCTTACGAGGAGGCTGATGGCACTCTCGCGCTTGGCCGCTCGCTGATGGGCGCCGGCACGACGGTCTTTGCCTCATCCGACCATGGGTTCGCCCCCCAATGGTTTGCGGTGAACGTCAGCAAGGTCCTGGCAGACCTCGGGATGGGTGCCGAGCAGACTTCCAATTGTCGGGCAGCGGCGGGGGCGCTGGCCAAGGAATGCCACGCCGGCGGCACCGCCCAGATCTACATCAACCCGACGCTTCCAGCGCCGCACACCTACAACTCGGTACGACAGACGATCGTCAACGCCTTCACCAATCTGACCGACCCGGCCAACCCGGGGGCGCAGGTAGTCGATGCTGTGTTCCTCAAAGAAGACCTGCGCGACGTCGACGGCACCGATGCCCTCCACCCCAACCGTTCCGGCGACGTGGTGGTGGTGTTCCGGCCGCCTTACCAGACCGATGCTGCCACCCCCGGAACCACCATCGCCTTCTCACAGTTCTTTGGCCAGCATGGCTACCTGCCCGACCTGGTCGACATTGCTCATAACGTCAACATGCATGGGGTGTTCGTCGCCTCCGGACCCGGAGTTCGTCGACAGGACCCGATGGCTGGGGTGAGGGCGATCGACGTCGCCCCCACCATCTCCTTCCTGATGGGAATCCCCGGCCCGCAGAACGCCCGGGGCCGCATCCTCTACAACCTGTTGCCCCGGCCCGGGCAATACCGAGAGGCGACCATCCTCCAGATCAGCGACTGGCACGGCCAGCTACCCCCGCTGTCGCAGCAATCCGACAGCTTCGGCCCTTCCTTCGGGATTGGCGGAGCGGCCTTCCTCAAACCCTGGTTCGATTGGTACCGGGCGGAAGCCCTGCACGGCTCGATCACCGTGGCCGGGGGAGACTCGGTCGGCGCCACGCCGCCTATCTCCACCTTCTTCGGAGACACGCCGGCAATCGAGACGATGAACCTGATGGGTTTGTCGGTCGACGCATTGGGCAACCACAACTTCGACAAGGGTTCGGCCTACCTCCGAGAAACCCTCATCCCGCTGGCCGATTATCCGTTCGTCTCGTCGAACCTGCTCGATTCGGCCAACCGAACCCCGCCAGAGTGGTCGGCATCGCGGGTGTTCAGCTTTGACGGGTTCAAACTCGGAGTAGTCGGATTCTCCAACGAAGACCTGACCAGCTTGATTTTCCCTGGCGGCCTCGACCCGTTCCACGTCGCCGACTCCACCACTACGGTCAACGCCGAGGCAGCCCGGCTTCGGAGCAGGTCCAATGTAGGTGTGATCGTGGCTCTCGGTCATGAGGGTGCCACCTCCGGAACGGCCAACAGCCCCACCGGGCCGCTGGTCGACCTGGCTGACTCGTTGGTCGGGGTGGATGCGGTGCTCGGCGACCACACCGACTTCCTCGTGACTGCCACCCGACCCAACGGGGCGTTGATCAGCGAGAGCAGGAGCAAAGGCGCCACTTTCAGCCGGGTTCGGCTAGTAATCGACACCAGGACCAAACGGGTGATCTATCACACCGTTGACTGGCACCGGCCGTGGAACATCGGCGTGGCGCCCGACCCCGCCATTCAAGCCCTTATCGACGATCTCAACGCTCAGCTGGCCCCGATCTTCGGCACGGTCATCGGCAACTCCACCGTGGCGATCCCCCGTGCCGATGCCTGTGGCAACACGCAGAGTCGCACTTGCGAGTCGAGGGTTGGGAATGTAACCACCGATGCGATGCGGACCACCTACGGCACCGACTTCGCCATCACCAACTCGGGCGGGTTGCGGGCCGATCTGACCTGTCCGACCACCGACAGCCCAACCGACTTTTGTCCGGCCTTTACCCCGCCACCTTTCCCGATCACCAGAGGTCAGGTGCTGGGAGTCTTGCCGTTCGGCAATGTGGTTGTCACGCTGTCGGTTACCGGAGCCGAGCTCAAGATGTTCCTGGAGAACGGGGTGTCGGCCATGCCCGCGGCCAGCGGGAGGTTCCCCCAGGTGTCGGGGCTCTGCTTCACTTATAACATCTCCGCCGCCGCTGGCAGCCGGGTCACCGGCGCAGTACGCCAGGCGGCCGACGGCAGCTGCACAGGCGCGGCGATCGACCTGACCGCCGGCTCGTACACCCTCGCCATCAACGACTTCATGGCCAACGGTGGGGACGGTTACCCCAACGTGGTCACCAAGGCCACCACCCGCGACATCATGGATCAGGTGTTGGCCGATTTCATCGTCGCCAACACCCCGATCAGCCCGGCGATCCAGGGTCGCATCGTGTGCACCACCGGCGGCGCTCCGGCCTGCCCGGTGGTCACCCCGTAGTCGACGAAAGGGCGGGGCCGTCTTGGTCGGTCCCGCCTTTTTCGATTCTTGGGGCTGTAACCGACGATATCGTCGGTTGGAACCCTGGGTTTGCGTAAGGAGTGCGAAGGGTGAGTGATCTTCCCGCCGGAGCCCATGTAGTGGTGATCGGGGCCGGCATTGTCGGCAACTCGGTGGTGGGCCATCTGGCGGACCTTGGCTGGCGGGACATCGTCCAGATCGACAAGGGTCCTCTGCCCAACCCCGGCGGTTCGACGGGACACGCCTCCCGCTTCATATTCCCGGTCGACCACAACAAGGAGATGGCGATGCTCACCCTCGACAGCCAACGCCAATACGAGGCCATGGGGGTCAATGTCACCTGCGGCGGCATCGAGGTGGCCCGCACCCCCGAGCGGATGGAGGAGCTCCGGCGCCGGATGGGATCGGCGAAGAATTGGGATATGGAGGCCCAACTGGTCAGCCCGGCCGAGATCCGAGAGCTCGTCCCTTTCATCAACGAGAAGATCCTCCTCGGCGGCGCCTACTACCCGACGGTGTCGGCGGTCGACTCACTCCGGGCGGGGACCATCTTTCGGGAAAACGCCCAAGCAAAGGGCGCCCTCCAGACCTTCGCCAACACCGAGGTGCTCGAACTCGAGACCGAGAGCCATTCCTTCCACGGCCCCCGGATCAGAGCGGTTGTCACCGACCGGGGACGCATCGAAGCCGAATACGTGGTCATTGCCTGCGGGGTATGGAGCCCTCGCATAGCCCGGATGGCTGGAGCCACCATTCCCCTCAGTCCTGCGGTCCACCAGATGATCGACGTCGGACCCATTCCCATCCTCCAGGACTCGGGCAAGGAACTCGCCTTCCCGATCGTGCGTGACATGGACGTCTACATGTATGAGCGCCAGACCGCCGGTTCGATGGAGGTCGGCTCCTACGCCCACCGGCCGATCTTCCATCAACCCGACGACATCCCCTCGATCGCCGAGGCCCGCCTTTCTCCCACCGAGCTTCCCTTCACCGACGAGGACTTCGACGATCAGATGGAGGACGCTCTGGAGTTGATGCCCGAGATCCTCTCTGCAGCCGAGATCAAGTACGCCATCAACGGGCTGCTTTCCCTCACCCCCGACGCCATGCCCCTGATCGGCGAGACCATCGAGGTAAAAAACCTCTGGTCGGCGGCGGCGATCTGGATCAAGGAGGGACCGGGTACCGGGCGGGCGGTGGCGGAGTGGATGACTCACGGCTATCCCGAACTCGACCCACACGCCTCTGACATCGCCCGCTTCTATCCCTACGCCCGCACCGACCACCACGTCCGCGCCCGCTGCTCCGAGCACTTCAACAAGACCTACGGGATCGTGCACCCCCGCGAACAGTGGGCCTCCGAACGCAACAAGCGGCTGTCACCGGCCCACTCCCGCACCCAGGCTCTCGGGGCGGTCTGCTTCGAGGCGGGGGGATGGGAACGGCCCCATTGGTACGAGTCCAACGCCCCGTTGGTCGCACAATACGGCATCGAGGACCGGCCCCACGAGTGGGACCGACGCTGGTGGTCGCCGATCCAAAACGCCGAACACCTGGCATTGCGAGAGCGGGTGGGGCTCGTGGATCTGGCTCCCTTCGTCATCTTCGACTTCACCGGCCCCGGCGTGCTCGATTACATCCAACATCTGGCTGTGAACAACGCCGACGTCAGGCTGGGGCGTTCGGTGTACACCCCGCTCCTAACCGAATCAGGCGGGTTCAAGGCCGATCTCACCATCCTCCGCTTGGGCGACGAGCATTTCCGGGTGGTCACCGGCGCTTTCGACGGGCCCCGCGATAAACACTGGTTCAACCGCCATCTTCCGGAAGACGGATCGGTGCGGATGGAGGACCTGACCTCGGCGCTGGTGACCATAGGTGTGTGGGGTCCCCGGGCTCGGGACCTTGTTCAGTCCATCACCGAACACGACCTCTCCAATGAGGCCTTCCCTTACGGCAGCACCCAGGCGGTTGACTTCGGATCAATCAACGCTCGCCTGTTCCGTATCTCCTATGTCGGCGACCTCGGTTGGGAGATCTACGTCCCCGCCGAACAGGGATTGCCGATGTGGGACCGGCTGTGGGAGGCCGGTCGGGACTTGGGTGCGGTTCCGGTCGGGGCGGGGGTGTACGGCACCACCGGCCGGATCGAGAAGGGCTACCGCCTGATGGGAGCAGAACTCGAAAGTGAGTACAACCCCGTAGAAGCGGGTCTGTCGCGTCCCAAGGTCAAAGAGGCCGACTTCATCGGAAAGGAGGCGCTGCTTCAGGCCAGGGCTGAGGAGCCCGCCGCCATCCTTTGTACCCTGTCGGTCGAGGACCACTTGTCCGAACGTGATGGCATCAAGCGTTACATGACGGGACGTGAGCCGATCACTACCCCCGATGGCGGCCGGATCGTCGACCGCAAGGGACGTCCGTCCTACGTGACCACCGCCGGCGCCGGCCCATCGGTCGAGAAATACCTCCTGATGGCCTACCTACCGCCCGAGCATGCCGTGGTTGGCACCGACCTGGCCGTGATGTACATGAATGAGCTGTACCCGGTGACGGTGGCG
This sequence comes from Actinomycetota bacterium, assembly GCA_052390035.1. Classification (GTDB taxonomy): domain Bacteria; phylum Actinomycetota; class Acidimicrobiia; order Spongiisociales; family ZC4RG35; genus JBQTHI01. Next base: position 11,316 of record JBQTHI010000059.1, read on the forward strand.
GTGACCGGCTCCACCCCCCTCTTCGACCCCGACGACAAACGGATGAAGGTTTAGGGCCACGAGCTCGTCGGCCATGAGGCGCGAACTCCCCAACTGGTTAGAAGTCCCGTCGCCGGCGCCGTCTCCATAAGTACCCCAGAAACGACAATGTGGCGACCCCTTGAATCATCGCCCCCAGCATCCTCCAGCCGATCGAATCCGTCATCACGTAGAAAACTAGCTGTAGCCCTGCACCAAACAGCATTAGGAAGAGCGGCCACCGATACCAGCGCCAAGCGGACTCTCTGGCTTCCGGAGTGTCCGGGTCTGCGTGCCTACCAAGACGCCTCATGCGGTTAATGACAGGTCAGCAGCGCCAATCGATTCTTCGCGGCAGCCATTTGCCGCCCGACCAGGCATAGTCATATCGCCGTAGCAACTTACAGAACTGAGTGCCGATCGAGCGTATGGCCTTCGCACCCTGGTTGCCGAAGCATCCGTCGTCGAGATTGTACAGCGTCTGTCCGAGCCCGTAACCCGCGAGAGTCTGTTGCGAAACCCACGCCCACGTCCCGCTCGTCAGCGGACCCTTCAACCAAAGGTAGATGCTCGCAGCATACGCCATAGTGTTGGACACGGCCACCAGGCACTGTGCGGTGACGCCGCTTGCCGGGGCAGGGCCGGAGCCCTCAACCGAGTCAGCGTCGGAGGCGCCTGACCCCACCATCCACTCAGGCCCGCAGTCGCCTGACGGTCGGGTATCAATAAAGACACCCTCCCAGGTCGTCCTGATACGGGAGATTTCCTGGCAGGCTCCGGTGATATCGCGGATCCAGTCCGAGTAAGCCTCTTGACCCTCGACCGTCAAGACAAGGAGGCCGCGAGGTCCCTCTTCCAAGTAGCCAGCACGTAGTGCAGCGTCAAGAGCCTCACCGACCGCATCCGCTAAGTCAGGGTCCGCCGAAAGGGAGGAGTCATCAGCCGATGTTGGCGATTCATCTTCCACTGGTAGCGAATCGCCATGACTTGGGATAGGCAGCGACACCAGCAGTAAGACCACTGCGAAGGTCCCTAATGCGCGGAGCCTCATGGACCACCTCCTCCTAGCCCGCGTTCGCGGCTCATCGCCATGATTTCCTCTCTCTCTCTCGCAACCAGAATGGGTGGTGGATTTTCGCGAGGTCCTAGTTTCGGCGAACCACTTACAAGTCGGGCGGTGGTCGACACCGACCTCGCCGTGATGTACATGAACGAGTTCTACGCGGTGGGGGCGGCAGTGGCTGGGTCCCTCTGTCTCGGGCCACCTGGACTAGGTTCCATTTGAGGCGGACGAAATCGAGTTGACGCGCGAGCCAAGGCGGGCCCACCGGACGGTCCACGGATCGGGAAGGCCTCGCAATACCATGCTTGGCATGAACCAGGTGGTCGCTGCGGCCCAGCGATTCCGGCGGCTGTCTGAGGCGGAGCTAGACGATCTGTGCCAACGCTTCGGCGTCGGGTTCTTACCATCTTTGGCAGTGCGGCCAGCCGCCGTCTCCGCCCACCCGATGACGAGCCCGACGACCTCAAATTTGGGGTCATCTTCGAGCCGGGTGCGGACCACGACGTGCTTGGCCTGCTGGAGGCACTGGTCAAGATCCTCGGTACCGAACGGGTGGACCTGTTGGACGTCGAGCGGGCCTCCGATACGGCGAGGATGCTGGCGATCGCCGAGGGCGAGGCCATTTATCAGAGTGAGCCCATGGCCTATGCCAACGCAGCGATGGCCGCCGATGCCCTGTTCATGGAGACAGCTTGGATGCGCGCCAGGCCCTCGAGTCGCTCACACCGTGACCCCGTCCCAACCCGAGCCGGAAGCCTTCGCGGCCAAGCTCGTCCTCCTCGCCGACCTTTTGGACGATCTAGATCGCCTCGGGGAGGTGACGGCGTCTCACCTGCGAGCCGATCGAAATCTGGGCCACGTCGTCGAGCGGGTTATCACTCAGTTGGTGGACATTGCCGCGGGGCTGAACTCATCTCTGACCCGGGCGCCAACCACCGCCGCCCTACCGGTTACCGCGATAGTTTCGAGCTGTGGCCAGAGCAGGGGTTGTCGTACCGAGCTCGCCGCTCGGCTCCTTCCGTCGGTCGGCCTGCGCAACATCCTCACCAACGAATACGGCAGTGTGGATCTCGCCCGAGTGGCCGATGCCGTAGCCGTGGCAAGACGGGATTACGGCGAATATGTGGCGCAAATTCGTGACTATCTCCTCAGGCAGGCCCGCTGACTACGCCGGTTGAGTTCTCGGGACCTTTGAACGCTTCAGGGACATTGAGGCTCGGACCCGGAGGTGGATAGCCCGGGCCAACCAGTCAATCCCGCGGCTTCGCCACACTCACTCCGAGGAGGGCCGCTCCCACCGGCGAGAGAAGGAGCCCACCACCGAAGACGAATAGCGCCGAGACGGCGAGCACGGTCAAGCCGGCCGCGGCCACCATTCCCCGGCCGATATTCGCTCCGGGGATGAGGCAGAAGACGCCCAATAAAACCATGGACAACAGGGTCAAGCTGATGCTCGTAGGAATCGCCGCCCCAACGATCATCAGCCCCCATCCGATCCACCGCCGTACCATCGACCGCGGCCGTTCCAGATCGAGGAGGAACAGCAACGACCCGGCCAGCGCCGGGAGCCCGATCGCAAGGGACCAAGCGGTGGCCTCGTTCGCAGGGCTGAGCGCATCCGTTATCCACACTCCCACCCCCCACAGGCCGTAGAGGCCGCTCGCCACCCCGGCGAGCCGGGCCAACCGCTTCGCCATCACCGCAACCTAATGCCATATGGTGGGGAAGCCGCCCTTCATAACATTGGAACTCGTTGAAGACCCTCGTCTGCGTCAAGCGGGTCCCCGCCCCCGGGGCCCGGATCAACCTCACAGAAGACAACCGGGCCATCGATGCCCGCATGCTTTCGTTCACGGTGAGCCCCCACGAGGAATGCGCCGTGGAGGAGGCCATTCGGATCAAGGAGAAACACGGCGGTTCCGTGACCATCATGACGCTGGGGCCGGCCGCGGCCGAGGAGCAGCTCCGCTACGCGGTCTCGGTCGGAGGAGACGAGGCCGTGCTCCTGCGTACCGACGGCTCCGACTGGGACCCCCAGGCCACCGCCGCGGCCTTGGCCGGCCGGATCCGGGAACTTGAACAAGAAGGAGCCTTCGATCTGATCCTGTTCGGCAATGAGTCGGCCGATGCCGGTGGATATCAGGTCGGGATTCGTATCGCCCACGCTCTCCTCCGGCCCATCGTCACCGGCATCAAGGCCATCGATGTATCGGACGGAACGGTGACCGCCCGGCGGGAAACCGGCTCCGGGTCCGAGGTCTACCGGATGTCGCTCCCGGCCGTGGTGGCGGTGAAGGAAGGCATCAACCTGCCTCGTTATCCCACGTTGCCCGGCCGGCTCAAAGCCAAGAAGATGGAGGTGGTTGCCACCGACGCCGCGTGGTCGGCGGGAGGGCTGGTTATGGAGCTACTTTCCACTCCTCCGGAGCAGAAATCGGCGACGACCATCCTTGGCACCGGACCCGAGGCGGCGCCAGCAGTGGTCGATCTTCTCGAAGAACTTGGGCTGTTGTGAGCGGTCTCCTGGTCTGGCTCGAGCACGATGCCGGCGCCGTGGCGGAGACCTCGATGCAGGCGCTGTCGTTAGCGCGGACGTTGGGTGAAGTCGAAGGCATCACGATCGGAGCGGCGAGGGCGGCCGGAGTCAACAAGGTCTGGCAGATCGAGCATCCAATGCTGACCGACTACGCCCCGGAGGCGATCGCCGAATCGCTCTCCCAGTTGGTCCGCTCAAAGCGACCGGAGGCCGTGCTGGCCTCCGGCACCGAACGGGGGAACGAGGTAATGGCCCATCTTGCTTCGCTGCTTGGCCTACCCCTGGCGGCGAACGTAACCGCGGTCGAGAGCATCGGTGAAGACTGGCAGGTCACCCGGGTGCGCTGGGGTGGCAGCCTGCTCGAGCAAGCCCGGCTATCGGCTTCGATCAAACTGGCCACGGTCGCACCACACGCCTTTGAATCATCTCCAACCGTCGATCTGGCACCGTTCGAATCGTTTACCCCTGAACTTCGCGAGGATCTGGCGCGTAGCCGGGTGGTGGAACGGGTCAGGCTGGCGGAGGGAATCACCCTGACCACCGCCCCGGTGGTGGTGAGCGGTGGCCGGGGCGTGGGCTCATCGGAAGGCTTTGCGATTCTGGAGGAACTGGCGGCCCTGCTGGGTGGTGCGGTGGGCTGTTCGCGGGTCGTGACCAACAACGGATGGCGACCCCACCACGACCAGGTGGGACAAACCGGGACTCGGGTCGCCCCCGACCTTTACATCGCCTGTGGAATCTCGGGGGCGATCCAGCATTGGGTTGGAATGATGGCCTCCAAGCAGGTCCTCGCCATCAACAGCGACCGGGAGGCGCCAATGGTGACCAAGGCCGATTATGCGGTCATCGGCGATCTCCACCCGATACTCGAGGCGATCGTGGCAGAGGTGAAAAAGCGCCAGGGTATTGACTAGCTTCGATTTCATCGAAGACGCCGAGCGTCTCCGCCGCCACCTCATCATCTGGATGACCAAGGTCCGGCCGGTCCGACAGCCACAGTCTTATCCAGTGTGGTACGTCCTCGCAGAAGACGAAATCCGTGTCTGGTCCGTCGACGGAGTTCGGGTCTAGCCGGCCTTGGCTAGGCCGGTCGGCACCCGGCTGGGAGCAAGGACGCCGTCGGCGAGTCCATAGGCCACGGCCTCTTCCGCCGACATCCAACGATCCCGGTCGGTGTCACGTCGAATCGCCTCGGGTGACCGACCGGTATGCCTGGCAAGGATGGCGATGGTCTGGTCTTTTTGGCGGACGATTTCCCGAGCGTGGATCTCGATGTCGCTGGCTTGGCCTTCGATGCCTCCGACGATATGAGGCTGGTGAATCAATACCCGCGAATGGGGAAGAGCCATTCGTTTGCCCGGTGCCCCCGCCGCCAGAATCACCGCCCCGGCGGAGGCAGCAAGCCCGACGCAGGTGGTGGCGACCTCGGGTCGCAGACACTGAATGGTGTCATAGATCGCCATCATCGATGAACCCTCTCCGCCCGGTGAGTTGATGTAGAGGTGAACGTCTTTGTCCGGATCTTCCGCCTCGAGGTGAAGCAGCTGGGCCACTATCAGGTTGGCCAGGTCGGAGTCGAAGGGGCGGCCGAGGAACACGATCCTCTGGCCGAGAAGCTGTGAATAAATGTCGTAGGCCCGCTCCCCGCGGGGGGTCTGTTCGATAACCGTAGGGATCAACATTTGCTAACCTCCTATCGCAACCTCATGGTTGCATATACCGTAGCACAAAGCTGCAACCGAGGAGTTGCACTAAATGGACCCGCTCCCAAAGGTCGAACGCACCACCCGACTCGAAGTTGACCCGACCGGGCTGTGGGAGCACCTGGTAAAAGGTGATCTCGCTTCCCTCTGGATGGGAGGCGAGATGACAATCGAGCCGAGACTGGGGGGCAGGGTGTCCCTCGAGGAGCCGGGGGCTCCGCCCGTGTTCGGCACGGTCGAGGCCATCGTCTCAGAAGAGTCGATCACCTGGACCTGGCGGACCGCCGATGGTGAGCCGACCCAGGTCACTTTGCGTCTGGAGCAAGTCGATGGAGGAACCTTGCTCACCGTTATCGAACAGATGATTCCCTACGAGATCATCCACATCCCCCCCGCACTCGGCTGATGGACGTGTTTGCCGCCTTGGCCGACGCCACTCGGCGGGAGGTCCTGCGCCGGATCGGGGAATCCCCCGCCACGGCCACCGAGCTGGCGCGCCGGTTTCCGATCAGCCGCCAGGCCATCTCCAAACACTTGGCGGCCCTGGATGAGGCCGGCCTGGTAGAGCGAACGGCGACCGGCCGGGAGGTGCGTTACTCGCTTCGGTCCGAGCGGCTCGACGATGTCATGGGCTGGGTGGCCGAAGTCGGCGGCGAATGGGACGAGCGGCTTGCTCGGCTCCGGCGGCGGCTGGGGCCCTCAAGGTAAGGGCTGGCTGGCCTGCACAGACACCCCGTGGCCTACCAAAGCGAGCCGGCCGAGACCCGCAGGTCCTCCATGGTGATGCCCTTGGCCCCTTCTGTGCAAAGAAAAAGGGCGAGCGCGCCAACTTCGGACGGTTCGATCAACCGGCCCTGAGGGTTCGCCTTCCTGACATCGGCCATGTAGTCCTCGCCCGAACGGTGCTCCTGTTTTTCGGCGATATCGGTCATCCAGCTGCGGGCAAACCCGGTGTCCACCCAGGTGGGGCTGATCGCATTACAGGTGACTCCGTGAGGAGCGCCCTCCAGCGCCACACATAGAGTGAGGCCTACTACTCCCGCCTTCGAGGCGCAGTAGGCACCCGAGGTGGCAGCCCCGACCGAGGCGGCGGTGGAGGCGATGTTGATGATCCTTCCCCATTTCCGCTCGATCATCCCGGGTAGGGCGCGCTTGATCGCCCGATAGGTGCCGGTGAGGTTCACCTCGATCACCTTGTCCCACAGCGGATCGGGATGGCCGGCGATGGCGTGCTCGGCGGTGATGCCTGCCGCGTTGGCGAGGATGTCAACCATGCCAAACCGATCCGTGACCAGTCGGAAAAAGTCGTCGACCGAGTGGTCGGAGGTTATGTCGAGGTCGACGCCCAGCACTCTGGCGCCTTCAGCGGAGAGAAGCCCCAGCGCCTGGTCCATCTGCTCCCGGCCGGGCAGATGGGTCAACTCGCCGTCGGTCTGTTTGCCGCCGGCCAACAAGGACCCGATGGCAACGTTGGCCCCGGCGGAGGCGAACGCGGTCGCCATGGCCAGACCCATCCCCGACGCCCCACCTGTGACCATGGCGGTCTTGCCCGCCAGGAACCTGTCCGCCACGTTGTCTCGCTTTCTTAGTAAGGCGCCTCGACGTCACCCATCTCCACATACACGCTCTTGAGCTGGGTGTAGTGGTTGATGGTGGTGAGGCTGTTTTCCCGTCCGATCCCCGACTGTTTGTACCCGCCGAAGGGCATCTCGATCGGGGTGACGTTGTAGTTGTTGATCCAGGTGGTGCCCGCTTCGAGCCGGGCCACCACCCGATGGGCTCGTTGGATATCGCGGGTGAACACCCCCGCCGCCAAACCGTAATCAGTGTCGTTGGCGCGGTCGATGACCTCGTCCTCATCGGTGAAGGTGAGGACCGCCATCACCGGCCCGAAGATCTCCTCCTGCACGATTGACATGTCGTCGGTGCATCCGTCGAACACGGTGGGCTCGACGAAATAGCCGTCCTCGAGGTCGGCACCGGCGGGCCGGCCTCCACCGATTACCACCTTCGCCCCCGACTTCTTTCCGGCCTCGATGTAGGAGAGGACCTTGGCCATGTGCTCGTGGCTGATAAGGGCGCCCACGTGGGTGTCCGGGTCCATTGGGTCGCCGATCTTCATCTTGGCGGTGCGATTGACGAGCTTGTCGATGAACTGGTCGTGCACCGATTCGTGCACAAAGACCCGGGTGCCGTTCGAGCAGATTTCCCCCTGGGTGTAGAAGTTGGCCATCAGCGCCGCCGAGACGGCGTTGTCGAGATCGGCGTCGTCAAAAACGATGAGGGGGCTCTTCCCACCGAGTTCGAGAGTCACGTTCTTAAGGGTGGCGGCGGCGCTGGCCATCACCTTCTTTCCGGTCGCCACCTCGCCGGTCAATGACACCTTGGCGATGCCGGGATGGGCGACGAGGGCCTGGCCGGTGCGGTGATCACCCTGGACGACGTTGAAGACCCCGTCCGGGAGTCCGGCCTCGGTGTAGATCTCGGCGAGTCTCACCGCGGTGAGAGGTGTCAACTCGGCCGGTTTGAACACCATGGCGTTGCCGCAGGCGAGGGCGGGACCAGATTTCCAGCAGGCGATCTGGAGTGGATAGTTCCAGGCCCCGATCCCGGCACAGACCCCGAGTGGCTCCCGGCGGGTGTAGATCCAAGAGCCACCGAGTTGAAAGGTCTCGCCATGAATGGAGGCGGCCAGACCGGCGTAATACTCGATGGCATCGGCACCGGAGAGGACATCGACCGC